>BIFV01000007.1:0-300000 GCA_003990955.1 Sporomusaceae bacterium FL31 | reverse complement strand
GCAATTGTTGGCAGCGCCTCACCTCTAAACCCTAATGTCGCAATACTGGTTAAGTCATCAGCTACTCTTATTTTGCTGGTAGCGTGTCTTAAAATAGCTAAATTAGCATCTTCATAACTCATCCCAATTCCGTCATCTGTAACGCGAATAAAGCTTGTCCCGCCTTCACCAATTTCCACTTCAATTTTACTACTTTGTGCATCAATTGCATTTTCAACTAATTCTTTTATTATTGACGCAGGCCTTTCAACTACTTCGCCTGCAGCAATTTTATTGGCTGTATTTTCATCAAGTACATGAATTGTGGTCACAATCCGCCAGCCTCCCTTTTAGCCTCACTCTGCAAGCGGTACAAAATATTGATAGCTTCAAGTGGTGTAATCGACATAATATCGACTGCTAGTAATTCGGACGTCAAAGCAGATTCGAATAAAGATATAGTAGAAGTTGCTGCAGCGGTCTGACTTGCTTGTTGCTTAGTGTCTTGCGGCAGTTTATTTTCTAGGTCATCAAGAATCGTATTGGCTCGATCGATAAGTTTTTTAGGTAATCCGGCTAATTGGGCAACATGTATTCCGTAACTTTTATCTGCTCCGCCCGCTACTATTCGTCGTAAGAATACAACCTCTTTACCTCTTTCTTTGACTGCTACAGAATAATTTTTAATTCCAGGAAAGTGATCCGACAGTTCTGTTAACTCGTGGTAGTGAGTTGCAAAAAGAGTTTTGGCTTTTATCCGTTCTTTAATATATTCGATTACCGCACGAGCAATACTCATACCATCAAATGTGCTGGTACCACGACCAATTTCATCTAAAATAATAAGGCTGCGATTGGAAGCGTACTTTAGAATTTGTGCTACTTCATTCATTTCAACCATAAAAGTACTTTGACCTGTGGACAAATCGTCACTAGCACCGACACGTGTAAAAATTCGATCTACTGGCGTTATTGCCGCCTCGCGGGCAGGAATAAAGCTGCCAACTTGGGCCATTAAAACTAATAAAGCCACTTGTCGCATATAGGTAGATTTACCAGCCATATTTGGACCGGTAATGATCATAATTTCGTTTTCTGTATGATTCAATAGTGTATCATTTGGGACAAATAATTCGCGTTTTAGAAGGCTTTCAACGACTGGATGTCGTCCATCTTTTATAAGAATACTGCCATCAGTTCTTATTTGTGGTTTTACATAGTTATAACGAGCCGCTGCCTCACTCAGGCTAACAAGAGTATCTAGTAAAGCAATTTGACGAGCTGTATGTTGAATGATCTTAGTATGTGTTTTTATAATATCGCGAATTTCAGTAAATAACTGATACTCAATACTGACAATCTTTTCCTGAGCCCCCAACACTTTAGTTTCAAAATCCTTCAGTTCTGAAGTGATATAACGTTCAGCATTTGCCAAAGTCTGTTTACGGATATAATGGCCGGGTACAGATGCACTATGTGTGTGTGTCACTTCAATATAATAGCCAAAAACTTTGTTGTAGCCAACTTTTAAGGATTTAATTCCAGTTGTTTCTCGCTCGGAGGTTTCTAGGTCTTGTATCCACTGCTTACTATCTTTTGAAATGTTGCGTAATTCATCTAGCTCAATATTGTAGTTTGCTTTTATTAGCCCCCCGTCGCGTACTGAAAGAGGCGGGGTATCAACGATGGATTGATGAATCAGTTCAACAAGATTAGAATGATCGATCAGCTCTTTTAGCAAGTTACTCAACAGCCGTGAACTGAATACATGAAGAGATTCCTGCAAAGTGGGAATTATATTTAACGAATCTTTTAGTGCAATGAGATCGCGTGCATTGGCTGTTCCTACCTCTATACGAGTGAGGATTCGCTCAAAATCGTATACCTCTGCTAAGCCTTTTTTTACAATCAGGCGCTGAGAGGGGTGGTCTAATAATTCAGATAAGGCATTCTGACGTTCTAAAATTTCAATTGGCTGGATAAGCGGATTCTCTAACCATTTCTTTAATAATCTACCACCCATAGCTGTGCTGGTATGATCGAGTACTTCAAGGAGCGTCTCCCTTTTTCCCCCATCACGCATATTTCTGGTAACTTCTAAATTTCGTAAAGTCGAAGCATCGAGGATTAAACTATCCGCTGAGTTCATATAAGTCAGAGTATTAAGATGGGATAAATCTGTTTTTATTGTTCTGTGCAAGTAATATAGCAAGATACTTAAGGTAGTATGTGCACAAGGATATTCGACAAGTTCATTGAGTTGAAAATGTTGATTTGGCAGATGGGATATTTCTTCAGCGTCATAATCAAGGAGGTTGCTTAGCGCACATTGTGATATACGATTCTGTATGAATGCATGCAATTCATCACTATTGATCAGATCACCAGCTATGACAAGTTCAGCCGGCATTAGCCGATATAACTGATCGCAGAGTGCGGTCAGTCGATTGTCACCAGTATAATTGGCCCAAAGACACTCACCTGTTGAAATATCTACAACAGCCAATCCAATGCTGGGATCTTCTTCATGTACCACTACCAGGTAATTGTTATTTTTATTTGGTAACAAAGCCTCAGAAATGACGGTACCAGGTGTAATGACTTTTACAACTTCACGCCTAACAATCCCTTTACTTTGCTTAGGGTCTTCTACTTGTTCGCAAATTGCCACTTTAAACCCTTTATTAATCAACTTGGCAATATAGTTATCAGCAGCATGGTAAGGAATGCCGCACATTGGCACCCGAATATTTTGTCCACCCTCACGGGAAGTTAACGTTATTTCCAGCTCTTTTGATGCTGTTTCCGCATCTTCGAAAAACATTTCATAGAAGTCACCCAGACGAAAAAATAGTATTTCTCCTGGGTACTTGCTTTTTATGTCCTTATATTGCGCCATCATTGGCGTATAGCTGGCAGTCATGTCATTTCTCCTCTTTACATACAATTAAAATAATAATTCTCTGTTTTATATTAATATCCCTTTAAGCAGCCACGTCTGAGCGGTTATGACTTTTATATGAGCAAGCTGACCTATTTGTTCTGTACCATTCTTCTCCCAAATTACAATTTTATTTGATCGCGTTCGACCCATTAATTTATTGTCATCAGTCTTGCTTACACCTTCAACTAATACTTCAACAACACTATCTTCTAATTGCTTGTTGAGTGCTAAACTAATGTCATTCTGGGCACTCATTAGGCGCTGTAGACGTTCTTTTTTAATCGCCAAGGGTAACTGGTCAGGCATTGTCGCTGCCGGTGTTCCTGAGCGTTGTGAGTATAAAAATGTATAAGCAGCATCATATTGAATGGATTTGATAAATTCCAAAGTTTCCTCAAATAATTCGTCTGTTTCGCCAGGAAACCCTACGATTAAGTCTGTTGTAATCGCGGCTCCTGGAATTTCGTTGCGAATTTTTTGCACCAAATCCCGATAGTATTGTGTGGTATAGCCACGATTCATCTGTTTGAGAATAGAATCACTGCCTGACTGAATGGGCAGATGAAACTGTTCGCATATTTTTTTGCTATCTCGAATGATCTCGATCACTTTAGCGCTCATATCACGTGGATGAGAAGTCATATACCGAATGCGTTCAATATTGGGAATTTGATCAACAGCCTGCAGTAAATCGGCAAAATCAACTTCATTACCATCTTTACCATAAGAGTTTACATTTTGGCCAAGTAATGTGATTTCTTTAAACCCTTCATTACCTAGCTGATGAATTTCATCAACAATATCTTGCAATGGACGGCTTCGTTCACGCCCGCGTACATAAGGAACGATACAATATGTACAAAAATTGTTGCAACCGTACATAATCGGAACCCAAGCGGATATTTGACCTTTACGAACGGTAGGGACGTTCGGTGCCATTCGCTCGGCTTGATCCCAAACAGCGAGGACTTTGCCTTTGGATTCTTCGACTTCTTTAATAAGCTCAACTAATTTATGAACATTATGGGTACCCATAACCAAATCAATATGTGGAGCCTTTTTGAAAAGTTTATCGCGATCTTTTTGTGCCATACATCCGGTTATTCCAATAATCAGATTGGGATTTACAGCTTTCAGGCGTTTTAAGTCGCCAATTTTACCATATATTTTCTTTTCGGCACTTTCCCGGACACAACAAGTATTCACTAATATAATAGCCGCTTCTTCCAGATTTTCTGAATATTCATAGCCAATACTTTTTAGCTGGCCTGAGAGTCTTTCAGAATCGTTCTCATTCATTTGACAACCATATGTTATAGTCGTAAAATACTTTTTTTCGTTACATATATCTTGATTTACCATTCTGTCATTTTGTTTTCCCATGATCATCTCTCCTATTACTATCTCTTGGTTATTATATCCTAATAATGGGTTACAAACAATTATTAGAAAATTTAAGTAAAAAATTATCTAAATTTTGAAATGAAATACAAGCCTCCAATGTGTTGGTAAAACAAATAGATACGCACTAATTTGTGCGTATCTGCAAAACAGTGAAGGTGATTGAATTAGTTTTTTGCCTTAGAGCTGTTCCTCCAAGCATTTATCAGTGTATAGATACCAACTGCAATAATAAACATCCCAAATACTGTTTTTAAGGTTGTGGATGAAAGTGATTGAATCAAACTTGCACTTATCACAGCGCCAATAACAGCACCAAGGGATAAGTAAAAAACCATTGTAAAATCAATTAATTTCTCCTTATTAAGTCGCCAAACTCCAGCAAATGCAGTAGGAACAATCACTAATAATGAAATTCCTTGGGCGGTATGTTGGCTTAATTCTAATAATAATACCATTGCCGGAATCAAGATTAAGCCTCCGCCAACACCCAATAGGCCGCTTAATATTCCTGCTGTAAGACCAATCAAAATTATTGCGAGTGTCATCAAGCTAATACCATCCTCAAACCAACGATGATTAATAGTGCCCCAAACATAGCCTTAAGTTGAGTTGCTGATAGCTGTTTCATCAATTTGGCTCCTATTACAGCGCCAATCGAGCTGCCGATTGCTAGATAGATGGCATAAGTCAAGTTCATATTGCCATTCATTCCGTAAATTATACTGCTAACCAAAGCGGTTGGGATAATTACGGCTAATGAAGTAGCATGCGCAGGATGCTGCGCAATACCTAAAAACTCGGTCATTGCGGGCACCAGAATAATACCGCCGCCTACTCCTAACAATCCACTCAATATTCCTGCAATAAGTCCAATGCCAAGCAATTTCATCTTAGTGGTCATCCATTTAATCTCCTGATACGCAAAGCGGGCTTTCTAAGTTATAACTTCGATATTTATCATAAATAATTCTGAGAGCAGTGATGATAGCTTTTTTTGCGTTACCTTGGTAAATTTTATCAATTAGTTCAGACAAATGATCTGGGCCATGTGTCAATGTATGACCTACTATCGCGGCTGAGACATGCTTACGAGCCAACTGAGTAGCTAATGTACAATCAGCCTCAACAATTTTTCCAGTTTCCATATCTACCAGGACGATTACACCAATTATTTTATACAATTCGCTCGCCGTTATACCTGTAGGCAATTTGGCATAGCCTGAAAATAATACTAAATGGGGATTCAAAATATTCTTCCTCCCGTTAGTCAATACTTAGACTTTTTACTGCGATATTTACTTCCCTTACTGACAAACCTGTCATTTGTTCCACCATAGTTTTGACCTTTGCCTGAGCTTGGCGGACAATATCCCAGATTGAGTTACCATACCGAATCGTTACATCTAACGTAATAGAAATTCCTTTTTCTTTATCTTGTTCTTGAAAATTCTTGATTTTTATCTGAGATGTTCTGGTAATATCAAGTTCGCTTGTCGCAACATAATCGACGATTGCTGCTATTGCCGCATCAGAAATCAGAAGTTTTCCATAATAACTAAAAGTTGGGCGAACAATTGATTTCTCACCAAGCTTTCGACGTTTAGTTTGTGGTTTTTTAAAAAATATCTCTAAAGGGTCAATGAGATAGCCGGAAAAATGAGGCTTTAATTCAATAGTTGGGACAGGAATAATATGTTTCCCTTCTTTTAATCTGCTCTCACGGGCTTTTGCAATCTCATCTTTGGTAGCAATATCCTCAATTCTAATAATCTTGCTGATTGGCGGCAAGTGAAGTGCAGCAACAATTTTTTCTACCATATTATCAGACGTCCCTAAGACGAGTATCCGATTTGGTTTAACTATCTCTATGGCTTGACGAACTTCTTCTGCATGCTGAGACTCCATAAAAATTGCTCGTCGAACGGCTTGGATTTTACTTGGCTCTTTTTTTGCAGAATGTCCAGCAATGATCTTACTGTCTTTTATTAATATACCGTCATCAATAATGCTATCGATATTATGTTCGTGTGCTACGATAAGAGCCCGATGGCTTTTACCAGTACCGCTTGGACCTACTAACGCGATGACTTCCATCATTGGCCTCCTAAAGCTGTTACAAATAGTAGTGTCAGTTGCTAAGTTTAATTTTGTCGGACTTAGCATGAGTTTCTATTATCATAAAAATATACTTCCCAATAGTATAAAAATAAACACCTTTGCAGGTGTTGTCAAGTAGAAGCTGAGATTTTTTTAATTTGTTGCTCTAATTTCGTTATTTTTAGATTTTGGCACATGATTGCCTTAGCATAGCGATAGTTGTTTTTTTGCAATTTTTCATTTTTATTTAATAGTTGTGATAACGTTTCTTTTTTCTCGTTTTCTAAAGTATCAATTAGATTCATGAGTACACGGCGGCTAATACGCAAAGCTTCAACTTTATCTTCTAGCTCACGGATGCGGTCTCGCAGCTCTGCAATCAGGCTGATGTCTTCTGCCATAACCATCCTCCTGAATAATTACTGTATAATAATATATTCCTTAACTATTTATTCATGACCAAATCTGCTGCTGAAGTATTCTATTATTGCAGGCGGTATCGTAAAAAGGCCCAACTTGTCAGGAAATCGAGTAGGAATTCCGTGGAAATCGGAACCGCCAGTGATGATCCTATTATATTGTTCTGCCATCTTTAAATATTGATTTGTTTGATCGGCATTATGACATGGGTGATAAACTTCAATTCCTTGAATACCTGCGTTAATAACATCATGGACAATCTGATCATTACCAATTAGCCCGGGATGTGCTAATACTGAAATACCGCCAGCCTGATGAATTAACTTGATAACAGACTGATAATCAAGTTTATAATGAGGTACATATGCAGGGCCATTCTTATATAATAGAGCATTAAAGACGTCAGTGACACTTGCAAAATAGCCTTTTTCAACAAGGGCCCTGGCAATGTGGGGGCGCCCCACGGAAGTAGTTCCACCCGCTAATTCAACGACCCTCTCATAATCAACGATATAACCTAAATCCGCAAGTTTAATAATTGTCCGATTTACTCGGTCCCAGCGGTCTGCTACGATTAAGTTCAATTGACTTTGTAGTTCAGTATTAAATATATCAATAAAATAGCCAAGGATATGGACTTCATGAAGTGGCAGGTCTGTACTAAATTCAATACCTGGAATCATGGTTATATTTCTATTCTTTAGATAACCCAAATTGTACAGTGTTACAATTGCGTTTACCGTATCATGATCAGTAATAGCAATATGGGTAAGTCCCATCGCTATGGCGTGGTCGACAATCTCTTGTGGTGATAAACGACCATCAGAGGCTGTAGTATGAATATGCAAATCAATTTTTATCATAAGTCATCCTGATTGAAAGCCAACTGAATAAGGGTTCGTACAGGTGCTCCCGTAGCACCTTTTACGTTATAACCCTTTTCACTCGCAGAGTCAGAAGTACCAGCAATATCAATATGTACCCAAGGTGTGTTTGCAGTGAATTTTTCAATAAATAACCCTGCTGTAATCGCTCCAGCAAATCGGCCGCCGGAATTTTTTAAATCAGCAATATCGCTTTTTATTTGTTCCTTATACTCATCATAAGCAGGCAATTGCCACATCTTTTCACCGCATTGTTCAGCTGCCGATAAGATTTGCTGGCACCAAGCAGTGTTATTGGTGATGACTCCAGAAGTAATGGTTCCTAACGCTACTACACAGGCACCTGTTAATGTAGCAATATCAACGATTTTTGTTGCACCCAGTTTTTTAGCATAAGTAATGGCGTCAGCTAAAAGCAGACGGCCTTCAGCATCGGTACTAATTATTTCAATCGTATAGCCGCTCATCGATTTTATAACATCTCCTGGTTTAAGAGCACATCCGGACGGCATATTCTCAGAACAAGGGATTATTGCAAGAAGATTTGTTTTAGGCTTTAATCTGGCTATCGCTTGCATAGCAGCAAGTACTGCGGCAGCACCAGCCATATCACCTTTCATTTCACCCATATTGTTACTCGGCTTTAACGAAATACCACCACTATCAAACGTTATACCCTTTCCAACATAAGCAATTAAATCTGTACTGTTTTTATTACCTGTATATTTCAGCGTAATTAATTTAGGTGCTTCTGTGCTTCCCTGGGCGACAGCAAGTAGTGCTCCCATGCCAAGCTGCTGCATCTCCTGAGTATTTAACACCGATACTTCAATGCTTTTTTCTTGGTTAGCCATTTCTATAGCAGATGCGGCTAATTTACTAGGTGTCATATAACAAGCAGGATGGTTGACTAAATCACGAGCATAATTCACACTATCGGCAATGACTGTTGCGTCAACCACTGCTTGTTCGAGTTGAGCTTGATGACTCGGATTTAAGTTAATTATAGTAAATTTCTCGATATTTTTAGAGTCTTTTTGCTCGGTTTTATAATAAAGGAATTGGTAGTTCCCTAAAAGTGTTCCTTCAACCATACTTTTTGCAATATTTATGGGGGTAATTTTATCAGTGTCGGTTCTATAAAGAATTGCTGCTACTGTTTTAGAGTGAGTTTTTCGAGCGCTGCGTATTGCAATTGCAGACAGATGACGGATCTTATCTGATGTTAAATCAGCTTCTTTTCCTAAACCCAATAATAAAATTCTTTTGCAGCTTGTAAAAGGCAAAATTGTAATCATATTGATTTCGCCGTATTTGCCACTAGCTGGATTATCACGCAAAAACTCACGCACAAGTGTATCTATATGGTTATCATTGGTTTTGGTAATGGCATTAGGCTCTTCAAACAAACTAATTATCAGTGTATCACAGATTATTTCAGTAATTGGGTTATTACGTATCTCTATATTCATGCTGTCACTCCTAATAGATTAGTTGTTATATATTATGCAATATTTACCCAAATAAAACAAGTAAACCTGTTCATTGAACAGGTTTTAGGTTATTTAACGAGGTTCAACTATTAACTTCATGGCTGTACGTTCTTCACCATCAATCAGAATGTCAGTAAAGGCAGGGATGCAGATTAAGTCGACACCGTGAGGAGCTACAAACCCTCTTGCAATTGCTACTGCTTTTACAGCTTGGTTGAGTGCTCCTGCACCGATCGCTTGAATCTCGGCGCCACCACGCTCTCTAAGCACTCCTGCCAAAGCGCCTGCTACAGAATTAGGATTGGATTTTGCTGATACTTTCAAGACTTCCATGTTTTTTTGTACCCTCCTTTAATTAAGAAAAGCAATCGTAAGTCCTACAGTATCAACTATTCTTTATTTACCTAAAAAATTCCTTTTTAAAAATTGAAAAAATTTAAAAAATTTTCAGTTTAAATGTTTTAAGATACGAATAATCTTCTCGGCTTTTCCTGTATTGTCATTTATTTGGACAATAATCCCACAAAATACAGTAGGACCATCAGCAAGGCTGAATCTGGTTGGTAGCCCTGTAATAAATTTCTTTATCACTAAATCTTTGTCAACACCTAAAACCGAGTTCCAAGGACCAACCATTCCTAAATCGGTGATATAAGCTGTTCCCTGTGGTAAAATGCGCTCATCAGCAGTTTGAATATGGGTATGAGTACCTACAATGCATGACACTCTGCCATCAAGATACCAAGCAAGGGCCATTTTTTCGGATGTTGTCTCGGCATGAAAGTCGATGATAATGATATCACACTGAGTTTTGATTTCACTCAGAATTCTATCTGCTTCACGAAATGGGCAATCAATAGGCGGCATAAAGGCGCGACCAGCAAGATTTACAACACCTATCCTTAGATTGTTTCTCACGAATACACAGTAACCGGAACCGGGAGTTCCAGGGGGATAATTTGCAGGCCTGATGAGACGAGATTCTTGATCGATGAATGTTAAGATTTCTTTTTTATCCCAGATATGGTTTCCAGAGGTTATTACGTCAATCCCTAAACCAATCAACTCATCAAATACGGGAGCTGTGATGCCAACTCCGCCAGCTGAGTTTTCACCATTTGCAATAATTAAATCTATTGAATGTTCTTTTTGAATTAACGGAATAAAATGGGCTGCCGTATGACGCCCTGAGCTACCACAAATATCACCAATAATTAATATGTTCATAATACCTCCATAACAAAAAGCCAGGGTAATTGTTTTTAAATTACCCTGGTTAGGATTGTTTATGCTAATAAATCCAAGTTAATTCTTATTTATTAAAAACTAAAACCCGTCCATCTTCTCTTATTCCGATTAATCCATGTGCAGCATGATGTTTTTTTATATTTTCGAGCATATTGTCAATCAATTCTTCTTGTACTAATAAATCTTCTTCTAACATAGAATCATTATGGTCAGCAACAAGACGTTCTTTAAATTTATCACGGAGTAAAGCAATAATAAGTGCAATTTCGCTTTTAGATAGAGTGGCAACATCTCTAATAATATTTAGCATTGCGACCTGCTCATAAGTAGTCATCTGCAAATCTGTTATTTGGACAGTTAAACCTTCTAGTTCCTGATAAGCGGCAATACTACTTAATATAAGTTGTTTAATTGAACAAAACTCAGTTTGTGATGGGATGCCGGATAACATAAATGTAAGCTTTAAAGACTCTTTATTTGGATCAAAGTTGATGGTTCCGATTTCAGGATAGCGGACTAGAATGGATATTAGTAAATTAACACCATCAGAAACTTGTTCATCATCTTGTCGATATTTAGGCATAATGGTTCACCATCCGTCAATTATAATAATCGTAAATAAGTTCTAGGTACTTTATTCTCTAGATATTAAGTAAATCCTCTTTTAAATTAATGGAAGAATGTTTGGGAAATTGGGTTAATCTCCATTAAATACAATGGATAAAAAAGGTTTAAGAAATGACTTAACAATAAGAACTAATAAATAAAAATTAAAACGACCTTGCAATTTTGCAAAGTCGTTTCGGTTTTATTATTTGGCGTAATCGACAGCACGCGTTTCCCGGATTACAGTAACCCTAATTTGACCAGGATATTCGAGCTCACTTTCTATTTTCTTGACAATATCACGAGCAAGACGTACTGAAGTCAAATCATCAATTTTATCAGGTTTGACCATGATACGTATTTCTCGTCCAGCTTGAATAGCAAATGATTTATCTACACCGTCAAATGATTCAGCAATTTCTTCCAATCGTGTTAAGCGTTTTAGATAGCTTTCCAAACTTTCTCTACGAGCACCTGGACGTGCAGCTGATACGGCATCTGCCGCAGCTACCAGTACAGCTTGCACAGTTTTCGGTTCTTCATCACCATGATGAGCACCTATTGCATTAATCACTTCAGGACTTTCTCGATATTTCTTTGCTAAGTCTGCTCCGATAGTAACGTGTGGACCTTCTACTTCATGGTCAACAGCTTTACCAATATCATGCAAAAGACCAGCGCGTTTAGCTAGCATGACATCAACACCAAGTTCAGCAGCCATTACACCAGCTAAATGAGCTACTTCGATAGAATGCTTCAGAACGTTTTGACCATAGCTAGTTCGATATTTCAAACGCCCTAATAATTTTATTATCTCTGGGTGCAATCCGTGAACTCCAGTTTCGAAAGTTGCTTGTTCACCAGCTTCTTTAATTCTTTGCTCCACTTCTTTCTGAGCCTTCTCAACCATTTCTTCAATTCGGGCAGGATGAATTCGGCCATCAGCAATTAGTTTTTCTAAAGCAATTCTTGCAACTTCACGGCGAACAGGATCGAATCCTGACAAAATAACAGCTTCTGGAGTATCATCAATAATCAAATCAATGCCAGTTAGAGTTTCAAGTGTACGAATATTGCGACCTTCACGGCCAATGATTCGTCCCTTCATCTCATCATTTGGCAAAGCAACTACGGAAACAGTAGTTTCAGCAACATGATCTGCTGCGCAGCGTTGAATTGCCAGAGAAATAATTTCACGAGCCTTCTTATCAGCTTCTTCTTTTGCTTGTTGCTCTAGCTCTTTAATCATCATAGCAGTTTCGTGCTTAATTTCTTCTTGAGCACTAGCTAAAAGCATAGTTCGAGCATCTTCGGATGTTAATCCGGAGATTCTTTCCAATTCAGCTAATTGTCGGGCATGTAAATCATTGATTTTCTCTTGGCTTTTATCTAACTCAGCTTCTTTGCGGCTAAGAATTTCTTCCTTTTTTTCCAGGGAGTCAATTTTACGGTCAAGATTTTCTTCTTTTTGGACTAAACGTCGTTCTAAACGCTGCAGCTCGGAACGTCGCTCTTTCGTATCACGATCTAATTCCACACGCAATTTATGAATTTCTTCTTTGGCCTCAACCAAAGCTTCTTTCTTTTTTGCTTGTCCTGAACGTTCTGCTTCTTCAAGAATCTTTTTTGAAGCTTCTTCAGCCGAGCTGATTTGTGCTTCAGCCGTTTTCTTACGTGTCCAATAACCTATACCGGCTCCCAAAATTCCTGTAATTATAGCAGCCAAAATAATTTCAAAGATGATCTTCCACCTCCTTTTATTAAATTATAATAAGGGTAAAGCCGAGCACATTAACTCGGCTTTTAAAAGTCTCTCACCAATTGATCCCCCATAACAACAATTGGTTCTACTCTTCTAAAAGTATTACAATAAAAAACTATCTTTCTTACACGATCGGATAAATTAATTGTAATTGTTTTTGAAAGTAGTGTCAAGTTAACCAGAATTTATAAAAAATATATTTACATAAATTACTTATCAAATAAAATAGTTACATGATTGATTACATGATACGGAAATCCTTTAGATGATAGATATCTTATTATTTTCGCGGGCTCAACGGATTGCGGATTAAGATAGCGCTTGCGAAGCAGGTTCAATGCAGCATTGGTTTCGTCAATGGAATTATACTGAGTTAAGACATGATCGATTGTTTGCGAATCTAATCCTCGGCTGCTAAGTTTAAAAATAATCTGTTTTATACTATATTTGCAGGCATGATGATACTTATTGAATAAAAGTTCCCCAAGCGCGATATCATCCAGATAGCCGCGCCGAGTTAATTCATCAATGGAATGATCGACATCAGCAGATGAATAGCCTTTACTTACTAATTTGCTGCGTAATTCATGTACACTATACATGCGTAGTGACAATATTTTGATAGCCGTTCGAAGGACCTCATTATTATTCAGAGGCATGATCAATGGCACTCGAGTTCTTTGATGGATTCGTACTAACAATTAATTTTTCGCGAATCTTACTTTCGATCTCATTGGCTACAGTTGCGTTTTCTTTCAAGAACTCTTTTACATTCTCCCTGCCTTGTCCTAACCGAGTCCCTAAGTATGAATACCAAGCACCGCTTTTCTCAATAACATCCAACTCTGTTCCAATATCGACAAGACATCCTTCGTGAGAGACACCTTGACCATACATGATATCAAACTCTGCTTGCTTAAAAGGTGGTGCAATTTTATTTTTTACAACTTTTACTCTTGTACGGTTGCCGACAATATCATTTCCTTGTTTTAAAGTATCTGCTTTTCGAACATCCAAACGTATGGATGCATAAAATTTCAGAGCCCGTCCACCAGTGGTTGTTTCGGGGTTACCAAACATAACTCCAACCTTTTCTCGTATCTGATTAATAAAAATCGCTGTAGTTTTCGATTTGCTGATAATTCCCGTTAGTTTACGCATGGCCTGTGACATTAAGCGAGCTTGTAAGCCAACGTGAGGGTCACCCATTTCACCCTCAATTTCTGCCTTAGGAACAAGCGCAGCCACAGAATCCACAACTACGACATCAATAGCACCGCTGCGAACTAAGGCATCGGCAATTTCAAGTGCTTGTTCACCATGATCAGGCTGTGATATGAGTAGATTCTCAATATCCACTCCGAGCTTCTTTGCATAAATAGGATCAAGGGCATGCTCTGCATCAATAAAAGCCGCAATGCCGCCAGCTTTTTGGGCTTGGGCAATAATATGTAAAGCAACAGTTGTTTTACCAGAAGACTCTGGACCATATATTTCAACGACTCGGCCACGGGGAACGCCACCTACTCCAAGGGCAATATCTAATGATAAAGTACCAGTTGGAATAACTTCAATATTCATCTTGGCAGCCGCTTCACCCAACTTCATGATGGAGCCTTTACCAAAGTCTTTTTCAATTTGGCGCATTGCATTCTCTAGTGCTTTTATCTTATCCATGATCGTCCTCCCCATATTATTCACATTTATTTTACAAACACTTGTTCGGAAAGTCAATAGAATAAATTTTATGTATGAATACGAGACTGGCAGCATAGTTTATTTTAATTGAACTTTCAGGAGGGGCAAGTATGAAAGACAAAATTCATCCTACTTATTATGAAACTGTAGTAAGTTGTGCCTGCGGACATAGTTTTGTAACAGGGTCAACAAGGAAGGTTCTAAAAGTTGATGTTTGTTCCAAATGTCATCCATTTTTTACTGGCGTGCAAAAGATTGTTGATACAACTGGGCGATTAGAGCGTTTTTCAAGAAAATATGGACTTCATCAAAAAAAGGGCTAAGAGGCCCTTTTTTTGATGAAATAACGGCAATGTCAGTTGATTAAGGTGGGGGATCAAGCCTTAGCGACTTTTTGCAGGCTCGACATTAATTTTATACCCTCTAATTGTATTTTTGTGCATGACTGATAATACGCGTTCGGCGACATCTTCTGGTACTTCCACAAAGGTAAATTTATCGTAGATATTAATAACACCGATGATATTGCCAGGAATATCAGCTTCACTAGCAATACTGCGGATGATATCTTCAGGTCGAATTTTTTGTGAGCGCCCAATGTTCATAAATAAACGTACCATGCCTGGTTCTGCACCAGTATTGGCTAATGGAGTTGTAGTTTGTTGTTCTTCTTCTTTTTCCTTGAAACCTTCTTGATAAAGCTTTACTGCTGCCGCCGCAATATCAACAGGGTCATAGTCAGAAGATAAGTCCATGATGATGGAATGATAATCGGTAAATCCGCGACGGTCCAGCGTTTGAGCCAAACGACTTTTGATTATCTCACGCTGCCGTTCTAAAATATCAGCGGATGAAGGAAGCTGTTTGCGAAGAATCCGTGTTTTAGCAAGTTTTTCAATAATTTTCAATTGACGATATTCTCGCGGCTCTATAAATGTAATTGCAACACCCTTTTTGCCTGCACGTCCTGTACGTCCAATTCTATGAACATAGGATTCATGATCTTGTGGGATGTCATAATTGATTACATGCGTAATATGCTCAATATCAAGACCTCTGGCGGCAACATCGGTAGCGACTAAAATTTCCAGCTTGCCGTCACGAAACTTTTTCATAACTCTGTCACGCTGAGCCTGGCTTAAATCACCATGTAAGCCATCTGACATGTAACCGCGCGCTTGTAATGAGGCGACTAAATCATCGACCCCTTTTTTTGTACGGCAAAATATAATAAGTCTACCAATGTCTTCGACATCTAGAACCCGGCATAATCCCTCAAGTTTTTCCCTTGTTTCATAATACCATTGATCAATTAATGGTACAGTTAATTGTTCTTTACTTATAGAAACTTTGCGTGGTTCATTCATATATTTTACAGCTAAGTTAGCAATTGGAGCTGGCATTGTGGCAGAAAAGAGTAATGTCTGACGGCCTTCAGCCGGTATATTTTGCAGAATTGCCTCAATGTCGTCAATAAAGCCCATATCTAACATCTCGTCGGCTTCATCCAAAATTAGTGTTTTAACTGAATCAAGCTTTATTGTGTTGCGTCGAATATGATCCAATAAACGACCTGGTGTGCCAATAACCAACTGAACACCAAATTTAAGTGCACGAATTTGCCGATCAATTGATTGACCGCCATAGATAGGTAAAGTTTTTATTCTTTTAAATTTTCCTATTTTGCTCAGCTCTTCTGATATTTGTATGGCTAACTCACGGGTTGGTGTGAGTACTAGTGCTTGAATTTGGCGGTTTTCTGTAATTCGTTCTAACGTAGGTATACCAAAGGCTGCTGTTTTACCAGTACCTGTTTGTGCTTGACCAATAACATCATGCCCTTCAAGCACTAAAGGAATAGTTTGACTTTGAATTGGTGATGGCTCTTCGAATCCCATTTCTGTAATAGCTGCTAAAATTTTCTTACTTAGTTGAATATCACCAAAAAATTCTGTGTCTTTTTTCAAATTATATATCCTCCTGTAACGTTAGGCCACGTACATAGTGTCTTATCATATCAAGTGCTGCCTGAGAAGCACGAAATTTAATTTCAGTACGATGCCCTATAAATTGATGCTTATAACATTGATGACCAGATGGGCCATCAATTGCTATATAAACTAAACCAACAGGCTTTTCTGATGTGGCTCCCCCTGGGCCAGCAATTCCTGTTACCCCAATTCCTATTGAGGTTTTAAATTTTTGACGAATACCAATCGCCATGGCGCTTGCGGTCTCTTGACTAACAGCGCCGTGTTCTTGTATGATATCGCGAGCAACTCCAATTTGCTGTATTTTTACTTCATTACTATAGCAAACAATTGAGCCACATAGATAATTCGAACTACCCGGAATATCAGTTAAACGGCTGGTTATTAATCCACCGGTACACGATTCAGCTAAGGAGAGTGAAAGTTTTTTATTAAGTAAATCCTGACCGACAGTGGTCTCCATACTATTATCATCGAAGCCAAATATGTACTCACTAATTCGTGGAATAATGATAAGCTGCAGCTTATCTATTAGTTGTTTGGCAATTATTTCAGTACTGCCTTTAGCAGTCAGTCTGATGATGACTTCGCCTGGACGAGCAAGCAAGGCAATTGTTGGATTGGTCTGCGTTGTAATTAAATCTGCAATTTTTTCTTCAAGAGCGGATTCACCAATACCGTAAGTTCGTAAAACCCTTGATACAATTGTACCTTGCGAACCATACTTGTTATGAAGATAGGGAATAACCGAATGTTCAAACATATATTCCAGCTCATGTGGTGGACCAGGCAAATTGATAATAACTTTATTATTCTTTTCCAGGATAATACCAGGAGCTGTTCCACGTTCGTTAGTCAGTATAATGGATCCTTCAGGAACCATTGCCTGGCGCAGATTACTTTCAGGCATGGGAGCATGGCGCTTAGCAAAGAAACATTTGATTTTATTATTACTGGGTTCATGCAAATATAGTTTTAGGTTAAATGCTTGCGCACAAATTTCTTTCGTTATATCTCCTTGTGTAGGCCCTAGGCCACCGGAGGTGATTATTATATCAGCACGGGATAATGCAGTTGTAATCACTTGCATCATCCGTTCGCGATTATCTCCAACAGTTGATTGATATAATACATTGAAACCAAGCTTATTCATTTGACAAGCTAAGTAGGGGGCGTTTGTATTCGTGATTTGCCCGAGCAATAATTCAGTTCCTGTAGTTACTATTTCCACAATCATAGTAAACCCTCCCAATTATGCATTCGCGTAATTTTAATTAAATCCTTTAAATGTATAGATCGATAAGGTATTAAAAAAAACTATATCCAGGCAAATAAAAAATAGCAGGACAATTGTCACTACTATTTTCATAAACTACTATTAGTAATTATACATGAATATATGCTTAATTGAAAACTTTAACAAAACAATATTTAACTAAATTATTTTTTCAGCTACTATATCGTACGTAAATCCCTGAATTACTTTAGCACGAATGATATCTCCAGCTTTGCTGTCTGTATCATTTTCGATAAAAATCTGTCCATCAATGTCAAGTGCTTCACGGTAGGAGCGTCCAAATGCAAGATTGTTTTGTTCTGCATCCCTGCCTTCTATAAGCACTTCAATAATACGTCCCTCCATGGATTTATTTAACTCTTCGGATATTTGAGATTGGAGTGACATTAGGTCGTGATAGCGTTCTTGCTTAACTTCATCAGTTATTTGATCTTGCATATCAAAAGCTGGTGTGTCTTCTTCACGCGAATAAGTAAATACGCCAACTTTATCAAAGCGTTGTTCTTGCACAAATTGTCTTAAAGCTTGGTAATGTTCTTCTGTTTCGCCAGGAAAGCCAACTATAAATGATGTGCGAATGGCTACATCTGGGATTGCTGCGCGCAGTCGAGCCAGCAGCTTTTCGATTTCAGCACGGCTATCTCGTCGTGACATGGCTTGCAAAATGTCATCATGAGCATGTTGAAGTGGCATATCAATATATTTACATATCTTTGGCTCTTTTGCAATTAAGTCAATAAGCTCATTAGAAAAATATTTAGGATAACAATACAATAAACGAATCCATTTCACATCGTCAATAGCAGCAAGTTCTGTTAATAATTGGGCTAATTGTGGCATTCCATATAAATCCGCACCATAGCTAGTGGTGTCTTGCGCAATTAAATTAATTTCTTTTATTCCGCGTTCTGTGAGGTTTTTTACTTCGGCAACAATTGACTCAATGGTACGACTTCGAAAGTTTCCTCGTACCATTGGAATTACACAGTAAGAGCAACGGTTATTACAGCCTTCGGCAATTTTTACATAAGCCGTATATGATGGCGTCGTACTAATTCTTGGCATGGTTTCGTCATAAATTGTTTCAGTATCGCCAATGATTAGCACACGTTCTCCTGAAAGGACAGAGTTTACGGCTTCCATAATACGATGCCATGCTCCTGTGCCAACAATTGCATCCACTTCAGGTAATTCGTCTAATAAGTTTTGTTTATAACGTTGGCCAAGGCATCCTGCGACGATCAATGCCCGGCATTTATGAGCAGATTTGTAATCTGCCATTTGCAGGATTGTTGATATTGATTCTTCTTTTGCAGAGTCGATAAAACTACAGGTATTTACAATAATTATATCTGCTTGATCTGGGTCAGGTGTTATTTCAATATTATTAGTGGCTAAAGCTCCTAACATAACTTCTGTATCCACTAAATTTTTGGCACAGCCGAGGCTGATAAATCCGGCTTTGAGCATTCAATTTCCCCCTGTGTTTCTCTTATCTGGAGCTTAAGCGCACTTTTTGTACCCATTTATCCAGTATTTGTTTTTTTTCTTCTCCAGCCAAAATGTGCTGGTTGTCTAATAATTTAAGATTTTTATTCGTATAGGCTTTATAAGCAGTAGTCTCCTGATTAGTAGGAATAAAGAAAAATTTATTTTTATGAAGTGTTGCTTGAACAGAGTCTTGTAATAACCAATCAAGAAACTGTTTTGCTTCAGCTTCATGTGGCGTTCCAGAGACAACGGCAGCTCCTGTTAATAAATAGGCAGTTCCATCTTCTGGATAAATGATTGTTACAGGAAATCCATCATTGACATAGCGAATACTTTCGCTTTGAACTGCAATAGCAATATCAACTTCTCCCATACCTGCCATGCGTACAGGGGTAGCCAAGAATTTTGCATATTGAACAATTTTTGGATGAATCTTGCGCAAGTATTCGAAGGTCTGCTCTTCTCCATGAGCTGAAACTAATGTATAGAGTAAGTTGGCCGAAGCATCAGCTGCCAAAAAGTCCGTAATCCCAATTCGTAAAGGGGCTTCTTTTGTCAAATCCGTCCATTTTGTTGGAACTTGTGTCAATGATTTAATATAATCTCGATTTGCGGCAAAAATAATTGGATCATACCAAACTCCAGTCCAATAGCCATGCTCGTCTTTGAAGCGTTTAGGAATAATATCAGTTTGTTCAGATGAGTATGGTGCGATTAATGCCTCTTGTTTTACTAGATCCAAAAGTCCACTTGATGCTAAAATAATGTCAGCATTCGAATTAGCCTTTTCCAGTTTCATACGAGTTAACAATTCGTTTTCAGTTAATGGTACAAAGTTCACTCGAACATTTGCAGACTTTTCATACTCCTGAGCTAATCCTATTACTTGCTCAACTGGAAGAGTCGTATATACAGTAATGTCTTTTATATTTTCAGGATGCTGCTTATCGGCATATCCGGCAAGATATCCGCTGCCAGCGATGACAATAACTAACAATATAAATGTAACCCAAAATAATGGTTGATAACGACGCATAGGTTACCTCCGTTAACAGAATAAAACATATACTACTATACAATTAATTTTTTCGCTATGCAAGTAAAAAATCCTACCAAATACATATAAAAACACGGGGATAGTCCCCGTGTATTGTAACCGCTGCAGGAAATGTCTTGTTTTCAAGAAATAATAAATTGATTATGCAATTTTTCAGAATATAAATTAGTATGTAAGAATTATCGTCATGGATAGATTTCATTTGATGAAATTTAATGGTATTATGACCATAAGCAGGAATTAATATACCAATTTTTAGCCTATGGGTCAGATGTATCCTCATATATTATAAAGGAGATTTGAAAGGGGTGATAACCATAATTAGTCCTTTTTTAACTAAACAAGCTAAGACAAAGATAACATTTAAATTAATGATGATTGTTGTATTTTTAGTCATCATTGGAGTTGGGAATGTCGTCGGCATTTATGATGCGTTTATAAAAAATGATATTAGCGCAATGGCATTATCAGGAGCAGCTTCCATCTTTTATTTCATTCCAGCTTATGGTTTATTTCATCTAAAAGTTTGGGCGCGGAACCTTGAATTAGCGTTGTCGATAATCGTTATATTACTTGGGATTTTAGTATTATTATTTGAAAGCGTTGTAGCTGGTATCGCTATTACAATACCGCATGGACTTATTTGTTTATACCTGCTGTCGCGCGAGTGCAAAGAAATTTTCAGTAGTTCAGATACATAATTTAATCATAAAAAAACAGGCTTAGCCTGTTTTTTTTGTGCGTTTACGTCGTGATGCTGAAAGGTTTCGCACCTTAGAACTAGTATTGATCTGATTATGCTGCTGCCGTGGTGGGCGAATTAAACATTTCGGTTCATAGCCAATTAGATCTTTACGATTTGCTTTTGTTAAAGCTTCATATACTAAATGATAGTTTTTGGGGTCTCGATATTGAAGCAAAGCTCTTTGGAGTTTCTTCTCATGGGGATCTTTGGCAACATATACTTTTTCATTTGTTAAAGGATTAATACCAGTATAATACATACAAGTTGATAAACTGCCAGGAGTTGGAATAAAATCCTGGACTTGTTCTGGACGATAATTTAGATCGCGGATAAATTCAGCTAACTCAATCGCTTCTTTTAGTCCAGCTCCTGGATGACTCGACATAAAATAGGGAACTAAATACTGTTCCTTTCCCAGAGCTTGATTAATGCGCTGATAAGCCTTTGCGAATTTCAGATAGACCTCTTTACTTGATTTGCCCATTAAGCGTACAACTTTAGGCGAAATGTGCTCAGGGGCAATTTTCAGCTGCCCGCTAATATGATGCTCGCATAATTCGTGTAAAAATTCTTCATCATTTGCAGCCATTAAATAGTCATATCGTAATCCGGAACGAATGAATACTTTTTTCACCCCAGGTAAAGCACGTAATGTACGTAGTAGCGAGAGATAGTCGGTATGGCTGGTTTCTAAATTTTTACACGGATCAGGCGCTAAACAGTGTCTACCTTTACAAGCCCCTCTATCCTCCTGATATTTACAGGCCGGCAACCGGAAATTGGCTGTCGGACCGCCGACGTCATGAATATAACCTTTAAAGTCTGGTTGTTGTATTAAGATTTTAGCCTCATTTAAAATAGACTCTTGGCTGCGTGTTTGAATAATTCTTCCTTGATGAGAAACAATTGCGCAAAAAGAACAACCACCAAAACAGCCACGATGACTAACTAAGCTGAATTTGACCTCTTGAATAGCAGGTACTCCGCCATCCTGCTCATAAATTGGATGAAAGGTACGTTGATAGGGTAAATCGTAAATTTCATCCATCTCATTCGTTGTGAGCGGTAAAGCGGGCCGATTTTGAACAATATAATCTTCACCATGACGTTGTACAAGGGTTTTGCCTCTAATAGGATCCTGTTCCTGATATTGGGTCTTAAAGGCTTCGGCAAATTTATTTTTACTGGAAGTTATACTTTCATAATCTGGTATTTCAGTATAATCCCAAACACTGTCGAGTGACGCTGTACGATAACATGTACCTTGGACGTTGCAAATATCTGATACCGCGATACCTTGATCAAGTTGAAGTGCTATTTCTTTAATTTGTTTTTCGCCCATACCGTAAACTAAAAGATCAGCTCTACTATCAATTAAAATAGAGCGACGTACATTGTCAGACCAATAATCATAGTGGGCAAATCGTCTCAAGCTTGCTTCGATGCCTCCAATGATCAAAGGAGTGTTTTTCCATAATTCTCGAATTCTGTTACAATAAACGATCGTTGCTCTATCTGGTCTACGACCAGACTTACCACCAGGAGAATAATCATCATTGCTACGATATTTTTTAGCTGCAGTAAATTTATTAAGCATAGAATCTAAATTTCCAGATGATACTAAAACTCCTAAACGGGGTTTTCCTAGTTTTTTAAAATCGTTTGTCGAACGCCAGTCAGGTTGTGCAATAATGCCAACTTTAAAGCCAAGCTTTTCTAAAGTACGACAGATAATTGCAGGACCAAAGCTTGGGTGATCAACATAAGCATCTCCGCTGATAAATAAAAAATCAAGTTGTTGCCAGCCGCGTTCTTGCATATCTTCTTTGCATATTGGCAGGAAGTTTTTCATGGGTTATCTCCTAGCTGTTACTGTTTCTGCTGATTAGCTGTAAATGTTTTAACTACGACTTCACCTTTATCGCCAAGTTTTCCTAATGGTTTTCCATTATATGTGGCATCAACACTGCCGGCATTGCCAAATTTAACGGTTAGATTATTAGTAGCGTCCCATGATAGGCTGTCACCTTTATGCGGGATTCCTTCATAAATCTCTTTACCGTCAGCAATAACCTGAGTCCAACATTCATCATTATACTTAGTAATAATTTGTATAGGTTTTGTCTGTAAGTTTGAAGCTGGCGCCGGTGTTGGTGTTGGTGAAGAAGGTGGTGCAGGAGGCTGCACTTGTGTCAATTGCTGTGGGGCTGGAGCTGGAGCAGACGGCTGCTGCGCATTTACCCACCAAATGGCGCCTGCAATGGATATTATTACGATACCGCCTAATATCCATTTAACTGTGCCACCACTTTGACTAGTTTTGTCGTCCAAGGAAGGTGCTGGAGATGTAGTTGTCGCGCTAGCTGCTGCGTCCGGTAAAGGGGTTGCCGATGCAGTTGTCTGTTGCTGCTGGCGGTATAAATCTACCATATTAGGCCCGCTTAATCCTAAAAAATTAGCATAATTTCGAATGAAACCTTTTAAATATACTTCACCGGGAACAATTTTATAATCGCTTTCTTCGATTGCGTTTATGTATAAAGCCCGAATACTTGTAGCTGCTTCCACGTCTTTTATTGATAGACCTTTCTTTTCTCGTTCACTTCGTAAAAGCTCTCCCACCGTCTGCATAAATCTACCTCCTTAGTTAATACTTATTGGCTTAATAGGATCATTGTTAACCTAATTATCTATAAATTAAATTTTAAAGATGCAATAACATTAGCTGTAAGCCAATTTATATAAATCAGTAACAATTGATGAGTTTCAAGTTTAGTGTACCCACTATATATTCTTAGCTATAAGCTATTTTTTAAAATAAATATTATTAACTTGCTCTGAATTCATGAGTATCTCGCGTGCTTTGCTGCCAATATTCGGCCCTACAATTCGCATTTCTTCCATAGTGTCAATCAGTCTTGCAGCGCGCGTATAGCCAATTCGAAATTTTCGCTGCAACATAGAAACTGAAGCTTGTCCAGTTTCTAAAACCATGAGAACTGCTGTCTCTAATAGTTCATCTTCATATTTTAACTGATCTTGTGAATTATTAGAGTCCTCGCTGTTGTCAGCAAAGGTAACTTCTTCGCTGTATTCAGGTTGTGCCTGGTTTTTTATAAAGGTAATTAATTCTTCAACTTCATGATCAGAAATGAAAGCTCCTTGTACACGCATTGGTTTGGGAGCGCCAACAGGGTAATACAACATATCGCCTTTCCCCAATAATTTTTCGGCACCAGCCATATCCAATATTGTTCTAGAGTCAATCTGTGATGATACTGCAAACGAAATACGTGATGGCACATTTGCCTTTATTATTCCTGTGATGACATCCACTGAAGGGCGTTGTGTTGCTAATACCAAATGAATACCAGCTGCACGGGCTTTCTGAGCGAGTCGGCAAATTGCATCTTCGACATCAACAGGGGCAACCATCATGAGATCGGCTAACTCGTCGATAATTACTACAATAGAAGGAAGTCTATTCGAATCAATTGTTTGATTATATCTGCTTATATCACGAACACCAGCAGTGGCAAAGACGGTATACCGTCTTTCCATTTCTTGCACAGCCCAGTTTAAAGCTGAAGCAGCTTTTTTTGCGTCAGTAACAACAGGAGCCATAAGGTGAGGTATACCATTGTAATTGGATAATTCAACCATTTTGGGATCAATCAATACAAATTTCACTTCATCTGGAGTAGCTTTAAAAAGAATACTAGTAATTAAGGTATTAATACATACACTTTTTCCTGATCCAGTCGCACCAGCAACTAGCATATGAGGCATTTTTGCAAGGTCGGCGACTATTGCATTGCCGGCAATGTCTTTTCCTAAACCTACTGTCAGTTTGGACTGAGCATCCTGAAATAAAGAACTTTCTAAAACCTCTCTCAATTGCACACTAGAAACTTCTTTATTGGGAACTTCAATGCCAATCGCTGCTTTACCCGGTATAGGAGCTTCTATTCTAACTCCTGTTGCAGCTAGATTAAGTGCAATATCATCAGCAAGATTAACAATTTTACTTACTTTTACTCCTGGTGCTGGTTCGAGTTCATAGCGGGTTACAGAAGGACCATTGCATGTGTTGATAATCTTTGCGCTTACATTAAAATTCTCTAAAGTCTGTTCTAATAGGCGCGCATTATCGGTAATTTCTTTCGCCTGTTTCGCATGCTTGACTTTCACAGATTTGCTTAGCAAAGTAATGGATGGAAGCCGATACTTGGACGGCACTGAATGATCACCAGGATTATTGTTGGGCATCTCAGGCAGTTCTGTTAATACCACGTCATCAATCTTATCGTCATTACTGAGTATAGTGTCATTTTGTGGTGATCTTTCAGTAATACGTTCACGTTCCTGATTGTAAAAGCTTACTGATTTGCTCTGTTCTTCTGTTTCCTCAAACATGGTCTCATAGGTACAAGCCATAGATTCTTTAGCGTTTTGTAAACTTTCTACAGCTCGATGTTTGGCTTTCAGTAACCCTACAGCCAGTGACCAGGTTGTCGTCATAATAAATGAACAGATAGATAGGGCGCATAAGATAATGATTGAACCATCTATACCAAATAGCTTTCTTAGGGAAAAAAGAAGAAATCCTCCTGTAAAGCCACCACCTGTTAATAAACTTTCTGGTAAAATTTCTTTGCCTGGTGGAATGGTGAAATGATGATAAACGGCTAGTAATAAACTGTATAAAACTGCTATTCCCCAAAACTTTAATGAATAAATAATCTTGGTACGTGTACCTATATAACGCAACCCAATTGCAATAACAATGCAGGGAATTACTATTGCACCGATTCCAAAAAGGTATTTTTGCATTTTAGCAATAAATAAGCCCACAGGACCAGCGTTAAATCCCAGCAAACTTACTAGTGCAATGATGCCCGCAGTTGTTAAGATGATACCAAGTAATTCATATTTTAATTCAGGGGTTAATTCCGATAAAAATTTCGGCAAGTCATACCACCTCTAAAAATCTTTTCTACATACCGATACAAAATCCTTTATTTCTTTACTGGATACTTTGAAGGCATGAGAAAGCACTCTCTAGACAGAGAGTGCTCAGAAAATTTTCAAATAGAGTTCATAGTTGATTGTATTTAAGAACTTTGCCTGGTTGTAACTCAGCTCGTAAATAATCTTGAGGATTGGTAGATAGAATACGAACAATTTGACAGGAATCTGATGAGACTTTTTCGACAACCATTCGTGCTCCCTGATATTCTATTTCGTCATAATCAGGATTAAAAGCCTCGGTTGGGAAAACGGCTTCAAGGGGCAGTATTGTCCACAGCAGCATTACTGTTTCAGTCCCTTCATTTCTTTCTTAGCGGTTACAAGTTGCTGGAGCTTTTCCATCGCATGTGAAACTCCGCCAATCTCATTAATCAGTCCATAGTGTACTGCATCTTTTCCTCCAACCGATGTGCCGATGTCGCGTGATAATTCACCTGTTTTATACAACAGTTCTTTCCATTTCTTTTCACTGATACGTGAGTGTGAAACAACAAATTTATTGACTCTATCTTGCATTTTTTCAAGATAATCAAAGGAGCTTTGAGCTCCAATTACTAAACCTGTCAACCGAATTGGATGTATTGTCATGGTGGCACTTTCAACAATATAAGAGTGAGTTGCTGAGACTGCAATTGGGGCACCGATACTGTGGCCGCCGCCAAGGACAATCGAAACAGAAGGCTTGGATAGACTGGCAATCATTTCAGCAATAGCTAAGCCAGCCTCAACATCGCCACCGACAGTATTGAGTAATAACAGTACCCCTTCTATTTCAGGATTTTGTTCTATAGCTACTAATTGTGGCATAATATGCTCATATTTAGTCGTTTTATTTTGTGGTGGTAATACCATATGGCCTTCAATTTGCCCTATTATTGTCATGACATGGATGTTGGTTTTGGCGGTAGGTACTTCAGTTGAGCCTAGTTCTTGAATATTCTCAACAGTAGTTGATTTCTTGGCTTGTCTAGATTTTTTTGGAATATCAGCAGGCTGCTCAGCCGGAGCCTGGGGGTTTTCAGGATTTACTCCTGGCGGTGCAACAACCGGATTGTCATTATATAGCATGTAGCGTCCCTCCAACATGATGTGTATATTGATAGTATTGACTATGTTGAAAGTTTCATACCGTTTTGCACCGCAAAAAAAACCGAGATTATCGCTCGGTTTTATACTTCCATAATAATTGGTAAAATCATTGGACGTCGCCGCGTTTGTTCATAAAGATACTTACCTAAAGTATCACGGACATTCGATTTAATTGCCGCCCATTCAGTGATACTATTCAATTCACACTTTTCTAATGCAACTCTCACCTTATCTTTAGCTTCTTCCATCAATTGTTCGGATTCACGTACATAGACAAAGCCCCGCGAAACAATATCAGGACCCGAAATAACACAGCCGCTCTGCTTATCCATGGTAACAACTACAATCAATATTCCATCCTGAGATAGCTGCCTTCGATCTCTTAGAACAATATTTCCAACATCTCCGACCCCTAAACCGTCAACAAAAATATTTCCAGCAGTAATTTTGCCTATAATACTACCTTTATCGGGTGTAAATTCGAGTACTTGTCCATTCTCTGCAATAAATATATTTTCTTTAGGCAGTCCTAATTCCTGAGCCAATTTGGCATGCTTTTTCAAATGTCTATATTCTCCATGGACAGGAATAAAAAACTTAGGTCGAAGCAAATTATGAATTAGTTTTAATTCTTCTTGACTGGCGTGCCCCGATACGTGTACTCCAGAAGTCTTCTCGTAGATCACTTCAGCTCCTTGGCGAAGCAAATAATCGATTGTGCGAGATACAAGTTTCTCATTTCCAGGAATCGGCGTGGCAGAAATAATCACAGTATCTCCAGGCATAATTTCAACTTTACGGTGATCAGACATTGCCATTTTTGTTAAGGCTGACATTGGTTCACCTTGGCTTCCTGTCGTCACAATGACGATAGCGTTAGCAGGATAGTTATTGATTTCGTCAATATCAATCAAAACCCCATCGGGGATAGTAAGATACCCCAGATCAAGGGCAATATTTACGACATTTACCATACTGCGTCCCAGGACAGCAACTTTACGTTTAAATTTACAGGCCATATCGACTGCTTGCTGGATACGATGAATATTTGATGAAAATGTTGCAATGACAATACGCTCACGAGCAATACGGAAAGTTTCATCAAAAGTCAAGCCAACGGACTTTTCGCTCTTGGTATATCCAGGACGTTCAGCATTTGTACTGTCGGCCAGCAAAACCAATACACCCTGATCACCTAGTTCCGCAAATTTATGAAAATCAGTAACTCTGCTATCAACTGGCGTCTGATCAAGCTTAAAATCTCCTGTATGAACGATTGTACCAATGGGCGTTTTAATGTATAACCCAATAGAGTCGGCGATACTGTGGCTGACATGAATAAAACCTAGGTTAAATGGACCAATTTGTATATGATCACCTGGCTTTATAGACACTAAGTTGCTATTTGTTACGTTATTTTCTTTAAGTCGTCCTTCCAAAATACCGAGTGTTAGTTGAGTGCCATAAACAGCAGGTACATGAAGCTGTTTTAGAACATAAGGCAAAGCACCGATATGATCTTCATGTCCGTGTGTAAGAATGATGGCCTTAACGAAGTCTTTGTTCTCCAATAAATAAGTAATATCTGGTATTACCAAATCAATCCCGAGCATGTCATCTTCAGGAAACATTAAGCCGCAATCAATAATAATAATTTCGTCGCCAAATCGAATAATTGTCATGTTTTTGCCAATTTCCCCTAAGCCGCCTAAAGGGATAATCTGAATCTTCTGCGGTATTTTTGCCAAAAAAAATTACACCTCCAGTTACTGTGAAAAATAAATTATGATCGCAATGTCTCCTAAGAACTACTATATCCGGCCGTTCTGCCCACTTGTAAATATTATAGCCTATTCGCTATATTCCAACAAGTAGTAACTATGTCTACTCTATTATACACCGCTGTTGGATAATAAATACAGCCCATCCGTGTAAGGATGGGCTATGATTATGTCATTACTAGCCTTCTAAATCAACTAAAGCCTGTTTAATAAGAGTCAATTCGGCTTCTGTTGCAGGTATAAGAGGAAGGCGAAGTGGTCCGGCATTTTGACCTATTATGTTGACTGCCGTTTTAATTGGAATAGGATTTGTAGTGATGAACATGGATTTTATAAATGGCAGTAACTGAAGATGAATCATTTGTGCCTTTGTTATCTCTCCATTAAAGAAAGCCGATATCATTTCTTGCATGCGAGTTCCTATAATGTGGGCAGCTACGCTAATAACGCCGGTTCCGCCAACAGTTAGCACAGGTAAAGTCAAACTATCATCGCCGCTATAGACCAGAAAATCAGGTGCAGTATTACGAATTATTTCGGAAATTTGATCTAAATTTCCACTTGCTTCTTTTACAGCTACGATATTAGCAATTTCCGATAAACGAATGATTGTACTTGGCAGTATGTTAGATCCTGTTCTTCCAGGTACGTTATATAAAATTAACGGTAATTGCGTGGCTTCTGCAATTGCCTTAAAGTGTTGATAATATCCTTCTTGGGGTGGTTTATTGTAATATGGACCAACCAACATAGCCCCATGCACTCCAAGTTTCTCAGCTTCAACAGTTAGTTCTATTGAAGCGTTTGTGTTATTAGATCCGGTACCCGCAATAACACAAGCCTTATCGCCAACTGCGTCAAGAACTGTGGCATATAATTTGAGTTTCTCATCATTAGTCAGGGTTGCAGATTCACCAGTACTGCCAGCTACAACCAATCCATCTGATCCATTGCTAACTAAATAGTTGGCCAGCTCAGCCGCAGCTTTATAATTAACGCTATAGTCACTATGAAAAGGGGTAACCATAGCTGTAAGAATCCGACCAAATTTCATCATACTTCTCCTCCATAACACCAATTTTAAAAATGAATTAGTTTGACAAACTGAATTTTTCGTGTAATGCAGTAACGGATTTTTGCATTTCAGCTTTTCTTACTAATACGGATATAGATGTATGAGAGTCAACTGTTTGTAAAATTTGAATATTATTTGCAGAAAGAGCTTCTACGAAGTTCGCCATGACCCCAGGTACTTCGCGCATCCCTCCACCAACGACAGATACCTTAGCACAGTCATGAACGGTTTCTACTTGATATCCCAATTGCTGCAATTTTTCAGCTGCTTTTTCGGCCAATTCCTCGTTAACAGTAAACATGATTTGTCCAGGATGCACATTAATCAAATCCACACTAATCCCCGAATCGGCCATAGTTTTAAAAACTTTGAAGCTGGCATCGTTTGAATTTTGCGTATCTACTTTTATTTGGGCAATATTCGCCAAGTAGGTTACACCTGTAGCAATGCGATCCGATACGGCAGTTCCACCAGAATCACCTTTATTAATGTTTGTAATCAAAGTTCCTGGAGCTTCTGAGAAGGTCGATTTTACTACTAAAGGAATACTTTTTTGCATCGCTATTTCGACGGCACGTGGATGAATGACCTTAGCCCCTTGGTGAGCCAGCTGGCAAACCTCACTATAACTGATAGAATCAAGGATTTTGGCATTACAGACAATGCGAGGATCTGCTGTCATAATTCCATCAACATCTGTATAAATTTCTATAAGTTCGGCATTCAAAGCTCCGCCGAGAGCAGAAGCTGTCGTATCACTGCCGCCGCGCCCCAGTGTTGTTAACTCTCCATCTGTGCTCATCCCCTGAAAGCCACATACAACAGGTACTTTACCTTGTTTTACCAGGCGTAAAATATGTGATGGATCGACTTTGAGGATGCGGGCATTATTAAAGTGACTATCTGTTACAATACCAGCCTGACCGCCGGTAAGCATAACTGCATCTAAGCCGTGAGCTTGTAGGGTGGCTGTCATAACTACTGCTGATATGATTTCACCACAGCACATAATCTGATCAAGTTCACGCGCGGCGATATTCTTATTTGTTGTACGAGCAAGTTCAATTAAGGTGTCAGTTGCATAATATTCACCTTTGCGTCCCATTGCTGATACAACAACTACAGGCGAAACCCCTTGTTCTTTAGCTTTAACTATTTTTTTTACAACCAGTTGTCTGACTTCGGGTGAGGAAACCGATGTACCGCCAAACTTCTGAACAATTATACGCATTTATTCACACCTCAAAGTAAATTATGGTCGATCATATATTCAGCTATTTGCAATGCATTCAATGCAGCACCTTTTCTGATTTGATCGCCAACAACCCAAAGATTGAGACCATGCGGAACTGTATCATCTTTTCGTATGCGTCCTACAAAAACCTCATCTTTATTTGATGTGAAGAGCGGCATTGGATAGAGCATTTTCTCTGGGTCATCTTGAACAATTACTCCTGGGAAGGCTGCAAGTGCATGACGTGCTTCGTCAACAGACAAGCTGTTCTCCAATTCGATATTGATTGATTCTGCATGACTACGGTATACTGGAACCCTAATTGTAGTAGCGGTGATTCCAATCTTATCATCATTTAAAATTTTATGTGTTTCGTTTACCATTTTCATTTCTTCTTTAGTATATCCGCCATCCACGAATACATCGATTTGTGGCAGTAAATTAAAAGCAATCTGATAATGTTGTGGTAAGCTTGCACCTGGTAATATATTAGCTTCGACAGGCCGGTTTTCCACTATTGCTTTGACTTGATTATCAAGTTCATCAATTGCCTCTTTGCCGGCTCCAGATACTGCTTGATAAGTTGAGACTACAATTCTCTTAATTTTCGCAAGATCATAAAGTGGCTTTAACGCCATGGTCATAATAATAGTTGAACAGTTTGGATTGGCAATAATGCCCTTATGAGTACTGATTGCTTCAGGATTAACTTCAGGCACTATCAGTGGAACTGTTGGGTCCATACGAAATGCGCTGGAATTGTCAATGACGACTGCACCATGTTTTACCGCAGCTGGTGCAAAAGTTTTACTGGCTGCTCCGCCTGCAAATAAAGCAATGTGGACACCTTTAAATGATTCTTCTGTAGCCTCTTCAACCGTATATTCTTTCCCCATAAATTCAATTATTTTACCGGCCGAACGTTTAGATGCCAATAATTTCAACTCATTAAAAGGGAAATTGCGTTCTGCAATAAGTTCTAAAAATTCCTGACCAACCGCACCGGTAGCCCCTAAAATAGCAACATTATATTTTTTCATGATCATCGCTCCTTAAAGTTAAACAATTAGTCTAGTATATGTTCAAGGCCACAAACCAACCCATCTAAAGTTAAAACTTTTTTACAGGCCAAGACTACACCGGGCATAAACGATTCACGGGATATGGAGTCATGCCGAATGGTTAAAGTCTGGCCAAGTCCACCAAAAATCACTTCCTGATGAGCCACATATCCAGGTAATCTTACACTATGCATGCGAATTCCTGAAAGGTCACCGCCACGTGCTCCTTCATATTTTTCAAATTCATCCGGGTGGCCTTGTTTTAGATAGCCTCTGGTTTTTGCTATCAGTTCTGCAGTTCTTATTGCAGTACCTGATGGTGCATCAAGTTTTTGATCATGATGAAGTTCAATAATTTCAACATGAGGCATATATTTTGCTGCTTCCTGTGACAGCCTCATCATTAAGATTGCCCCTATCGAGAAGTTCGGGGATATCAGAGCATTAACTTTATAGGTTCGGCATAATTGCTCAATCTCCATGATATTGTCGTCTGATAAACCAGTTGTTCCAACTACAGGACATACCCCATTTTTTATAGCGGTACGAATATTATTCATGACCGCTTCGGGATTAGTAAAATCAACCATGACCTGTGGTTTAGTTTCATTGATGACAGTAACTAAATCATTGCCAACAGTAACACCGTTTTTACCAATTCCTATTAACTCACCTACATCAGAAAAATCGGACTTTACGTCAACAGCCCCAACAATACTGAGCTGCTTATCTTTATGTACTGCTTTTAGCACCTCAAGACCCATCTTTCCATATGCGCCACATACCATAACTCGTATCATCGACGTTCACCCCCAAAAAGTATACCAATGAGAAGCATTTTTATTGAATAGAACTATAAAAACAGCCGGTGAGAACTATCTCACCGGCTACCATTATTTGGGCAGCTGAAAGGACATATAAAAGCATAAAGCTTTCAACATCCAGATGAGATAGCACTCCACCAAACTTAACTTGGTGACAGTCTAACACCTATTCGATGCAAGACCAGTAATAAAAACCTGGTAGCTTTTATTACTTCGGCGGCCAACCCTTTTCTTTCAGATCATTGGAACCACTCTCCCTGAAAGTACTATTGTTGCCCGCACCTCTACTCCACGCTGTGCAGGATCTATTTAATTTATGTACATTTTATAATATTGGTTCCACAAGTGTCAACGTTTTTTCATATAACTCCCTATTTTTATTGCTATTATTAGCAAGTAAATCATTGCTGCATTCTTATTTATAAAAGGATCCGTGATATTATCAGTGCTTACTTTTTTTAGATTAAAAAAGAAAAACCGGGAAAATCCCGGCTATTCAGCATCATGACTTTCGACATCTTGTGCTCCGTACTGCCTTAATATCTTAGCCGCTGCATTGACTCTGTTATCGTTCGTACGAATGATTGCAAGAATTTTATCTTGCTCTACTTCTTTAGCATAACGATGACTTGCTTCCGATGGGATGCCCCAGTCAATTAATCCGCCAGCTAATCCTCCTGCTAAAGCACCGCCAATAGCTGCACTGATAGGGCCTGCTGCTAATAAGGGGCCGACTCCTGGCACTACCATCGCACCTGCACCAATCAGTAAGCCGCCTATGCCGCCAATTGTGCTACCAGTCAAAGCCCCATCTGTAATATCATCATCATAGCTTACATTGTTATTTTTCTGGTTCTTTGACACTATGTTAATTTCTTCATTTGTAAATCCTTGTGACCGTAAAGTTTGAACAGCAGTTTCTGCATCTGAGCGAGTAGCGAATACACCGATAACAGTTTTTTGATTTTGATTACCGTTACTCTGGGAGCCAGTGCTTGCTTGATTATTCTTTGCTTGAGTATTGGATTGAGATGCTGACTGGCTTTTAGATTGTGAGCTTGTATAACTGGTTAAAACGTCGGAACCGGAATTAGATTGATTGTTAATTTGTTTTGTCATCAATAGAAGCCTCCTAACATTAAATGCTTATTTGCAATTAATGTTAGTGTATCCGTGAAAGTTTGCTAATATGTGCTTTCTTGGCGTTCTCGTTTAAAGTTCGTATAGACCCGGTCATAGGCATTGCTTAAATCAACAATAATTACTTCATCACCAATTCTTTTAATAGCTCCCCAAGGAATTGAGGAGGTTTTATGATCATTAAAAATATTTAGAAATCCACTTTTATTCGGTAAAAGTAGCGAATGAATTCTTCCTGACTTCATTTCAAAGGCAAGCTCACATTCCTCAATAATTCCTAATCTCCCTCCGTCACCAATGTTAATAACCTCTTTTCCTGCAAGTTCACTTAAACGCATTAAATATCACCACCTATTTTATAAATTTAAAAAATAAAGGCTGAATCATCGCAAGGCAGATTGCTGTTAATGCTAAAGGATCAATGGCAATTGTACTTAACAATACCCGTTCCGGAATATCTAATTTTAAAAACGATGTTAGCATCACCAAGGATAGATATACGCCGCCAGAAACAGCAACTATTTCTTGAATAGCCAAAGAAAGCGGTGATGATTTATTGTCTCTGTCAGGTATTTGTCGATAGTGATAAATTCGAAATCCAATCGAAACGGAAATTCCTATACATAGTAAGAGTAATGTTACCAAACTGTTCATAACATCTCCCCCACATCATCTTTATACATGCTATGTTTTACTAAAATAAAATATGTCCAAAAAGTAAAGCAGGTAAAGCTATTCTTTACCTGCTTGAACCTACTTTTCGCCAGTGCTGCCAAAGCCGCCTAAGCGTGTTTCAGAAATAGAAATATTATCATTATCTGCTAAAAGATATTTATAAAAAATTCCTTGAGCAATACGAGTACCTTTTAAAATAGAGACCGCATCACTTTGGTGGTTGTATACTGCAATCATAATGTGACCTTCATTGTCAGGATTATTGTAATAGTCAGCATCAATGATTCCTTGTCCATTGATCAAGGTGACTTTATTTTTAATTGCAAAACTAGAGCGAATATGCAAACCTAGATACTCATCATCTTTCATGAACACTTTTAATCCAGTAGCTATCAGTGTTACTTGTTGCGGTAAAATTATAGAATCCTCCGCGGCTGACAAATCGTAACCAGCACTTAGTAATGTTTTGCGAACTGGTAAAAGAATGTCCTTGGTTTTATAACTTGAAATTACTTCGAAACCTCTGATACCCATAAAATCTCCTTTGTGATGAGTTTAATAAATATAGTTACTTAGCTTTGTTGATTGGGCCTAGCGTAGTTAAGCAACGGTGCTCTAAATTAAAAATAGAATGAATCACACGAGCAATATCTTCAACAGAAGTACGATCAATTTTAGTGACAACTTCTTCTAATGTCACATATTTGCCTAAACTAATTTCCATCTTGCCTAGTCGAGACATTCGGCTGCTGGAGCTCTCCAGCCCTAGTAGTAAATTGCCCTTCAACTGTTCTTTGACTCGCATAAGTTCCTGATTGGATACTCCGTTTGTTTTTAATTCAGTCACAGTGTGATCAATAAGTTGAATAACCTGCTCCACATTAGAGGGGCGTGTCCCGGCATATATTGTTACCAAACCACCATCACTATAATTGGTTTGGTATGAATAGACAGAATATGCCAGCCCTTGCTCTTCCCTGATGGTTTGAAAGAGGCGCGAGCTAACTCCACCGCCTAATAGATTATTTAAAATATAATAAGCATATACGTCTGGAGAGTCTTGAGCAACACCAGTCGTTCCTAAGCAAATATGCACCTGTTCAGTAGCTTTTTCATGCACAGTATTGCTTGATGTAAAGACCGGGATTTCCGTTCCTACGGCATATTTTGAGCCTGTTAATTGTCCAAAATACTTTTCAGCTAAAGCAACTAATCGATCATGGGTAAGGTTCCCTGCGGCGGCTATAACTAGATTATCAGGAGTATAAAATCGTTTATAGTATTCTAAAATAGAGGATTGATTAATTTGCTTTATTGAATTTGTTGTACCAATAATACTCCGGCCCAATTGGTGATCTGGCCATATCTTCTCAACATGAAGATCGTGAATTAATTCGTCAGGTGTATCCTCGTACATGGATAATTCTTCAAGAATGACTTCTCGTTCGCGTTCAATATCATTGGAGGAAAATTTAGAATGTAATAACATATCACTGATTACATCGACTGCTAATTCAAGATGAGTGTCTAGTACTTTCATATAATAACATGTATGTTCTTTGGCTGTGAAAGCATTTAATTGCCCGCCAACCGCATCAACTGTTTCAGCAATTTCTTTCGCGGTTCGTTTTTCCGTCCCTTTAAACATTAAATGTTCAATAAAATGTGATATTCCATGATTATAACTTTGTTCAGAGCGTGAGCCGCTGCCTAACCATACACCTAATGTTACTGATTTTACATAAGGAAGGCTCTCCGTTATGACTCTGATTCCGTTTGACAAACTAGATTTCTGATACATGAAGTTACTCCTTAGCTTTTGTATTTAGTTATTTTCTGGTTAATAGGTTAAAATCCTCCTATTATTTATATTTAAGTCATTAACAAAACATGTTTAAAACAGAGAAGCTTCGTGTCAAAGAAAAACAGAGACAAAGTCTCTGTTTAAACAATTACAGATTATTAAAGTAGTTTGCAATCCCGCTAAAGACACCATTTGCTATACTTGTGCGATAAGAATCATTATTTAATCTTCCTGCTTCTTGAGCATTTGTTACAAATCCCATTTCTACCAGAATGCTTGGCATCGACGTATTGCGAAGCACATAAAAGGTTGCAGGTGAAGTTCCCTTATCTACGGAGCCTGCTTCTTGAATGATAGCATTTTGGACTTCTTGTGCAAGTTTTGGCGCTTTGCCACTAGGATAAAAAGTCATCGTACCAGCAATCGAGGAATCAGGATTAGAGTTGGAATGGATGCTGACAAAAATATCAGCCTTATTTCTTTCAGCCAAATCCACTCTAGCCTGCAATTCTTGTCCTAATGAATTTCCTTCAGGAGCAACGGTACGGTCGGTGTCGCGTGTCATAATGACTTTTGCGCCAGCTTGTACCAGTTTATCACGCAATTTTAAGCTTACAGCAAGATTATTATCTGCTTCGGTGCTATTATTTGCTACCGCTCCAGGGTTACTGCCACCATGTCCAGGATCTACGACAATTACTTTTCCTCGTAATATGCCGCTATTTGGGCTTGTACCTGTATTGGGACTAGGCGGAAGTGGCGTAACTTTTACAGGTGAGTCACCGTTAGAGCCAGTTGTAGATTTTGATCCGAAAATATTTAATACAGGTCCTAATACTTTATCAAACAGAAATCCAAAAAACTTTTCGAAAATATTACCACCGTTACTTGCTCCTCCGCTTTCGGCCGATGATAAAGTATTTGTTGATAAAGTATTTAATACATTGTCGATTGGAGCAGCGTAGGTTATTTGAACGGGGATGAACATTGTAAACACTAATAAACTTAACATAATGAAAGACATTAATTTTGTTTTATTCACTGAGTACCTCCTAGTTTAGATTAGCCAAACATGCTTTAATGGGGAAAACGGTAAGAGTTGTCCGCCAACCTAAAACAAAAGCATGTTGACATAATATCATAGACTAGGGGTTTTTGCAATGAAAAAAACAGGCAATTATCTGCCTGTTTCTTTATTTTAGTATATCAGATACCGTTGTAATCGTATATCCTGCCTTCTTGATCTCACTTATTAATTCTGGTAAAGCTTTTGCTGTCGGTTCAGTAGGATGCATTAAAATGATTGCTCCATTATGGAGTTTCTTTATGACTCGATTTTTTATAATATCAGCAGGAGGACGCTTCCAATCAATTGTATCAATCGTCCACATGATTGTCGTATACCCAAGTTCATCCGCTGCTGTTAATACCGTATCATTATATTCACCATAAGGAGGAGCATAAAGAGTTGTTTTTGTTCCGGTTATTTCTTTTACTAGATCTTCAGTTTTTACTATTTGTTCCTTATTCTTTTCTTTACTGATGGTATTAGGGTGTGGATGGCTGTAGGTATGGTTGCCAAGCTCATGTCCTTTATTGGCAATATCAGCTAATAACTCAGGGTATTTCTTTGCCCAGCTGCCACCGATAAAAAAGGTGATATGAGTGTTCTGATTGTTTAATGTCTGGAGCATATCAGGCAGAAATTCTTCACCCCAGAAAACATTACAAGCGAATGCAACTTTAGGTTCACTGATGTTTCCATGAAAAATAGGCTGAATTTTTGTTTGAGTTGTTGTTGTGCTTGTTAATAATGGTTGTAGGATTCCAGATAACATTGCAACAGTTAAAAATACACCTGCAGCAAAAATAACATACCATTGTCTTATACGGGTAACGATCATCCATCTCAAGAGCATCACTCCCGGTTGAAGCGTTTGCTTGCTTCTACCAGTTTATTAGTGATACGTTAATTTAATGATTAAATAGCAAAAAAAAAACATAAACCTTACGGTTTATGTTCAAGTTGTTTTATTACTGTCATCAGTTTCGGGTTTAAGCAATTCTTTGCGGGATAAATTGACTCGTCCTTGGCGATCGATTTCAGTAACTTTTACTAAGATCTCGTCACCTATTTTCACAACATCTTCTACTTTTGCCACACGCTCACGGGCAAGTTGTGATATATGAACAAGTCCTTCTTTGCCTGGTAAAATCTCAACAAAAGCTCCGAAATTCATAATCCGGGTCACTTTTCCCTGATACGTGCCGCCAACCTCGACATCACGAACCAAGCTTTCAATAATTCTGACAGCTTTTTGACCGGCTTCAACGTCAACTGCAGCGATAAAAACCTTGCCGTCATCTTCAATATCAATGGTAACACCAGTTTCATCAATAATCTTTTTAATTGTCTTGCCGCCAGGTCCTATGACATCGCGAATTTTATCAGGATCAATTTCCATTGTAATAATTCTTGGTGCATATGGAGAAAGTTCAGTTTTTGGTGTGTTGATAGTTTCCAACATAATATTTAAGATGTGACTGCGACCCCGTTTTGCTTGTTCTAATGCCGAAGTCAAAATTTCTTTAGTAATGCCGGCAATTTTTATGTCCATCTGTATCGCTGTTACACCTTTTGTAGTACCTGCGACTTTGAAGTCCATATCGCCAAGAGCATCTTCCATACCTTGGATATCAGTTAAGATTGAGTAATGGTCGCCTTCTTTAACAAGTCCCATTGCTACGCCGGAGACAGGTCTTTTAATTGGAACACCAGCATCCATCAGTGACAAGGTACTGCCGCAGACACTGCCCATGGAAGAAGAACCATTGGATTCGAGAACTTCGGATACTAATCGAATGGTATAAGGGAATTCAACCTCATTTGGTATAACTGGCACTAGCGCACGTTCAGCTAATGCACCATGGCCAATTTCGCGACGGCCAGGACCACGAGAAGGTCTAGTTTCACCAACACTGAAGGATGGGAAATTGTAATGATGCATATAGCGTTTAGATTCTTCTACACCGAGTCCATCTAATATCTGTTCGTCACCAATTGCTCCTAAGGTGGTGACTGTAAGTACTTGGGTTTGACCACGGGTAAATAGTCCAGAACCATGAGTGCGTGCTAAAAGCGAAACATCACAAGTAATGGGGCGTACTTCTTCCAATGCACGTCCATCAGGACGAATTTTCTCTACAGTAATCATTTTACGGACAAGCTCTTTAAGAACTTTTTGCACTACATATTGAACATTTTTTGTGTTGTCAGGAAATATTGTCGCAAAATGTTCGGTGGTTTCTTTTTTTACAGCGCTAATTTGAGCTTCTCGTTCAAGTTTATCAGAATTTCTTACTGCAGAGTTTAATTTTTCAGTAACAAACTCGCGTACAGCAGTATCAATTTCCGCCGCGACGTCAAATAATTTTATGTCACGTTTTGTTTTGCCAATTGACTCAACAATTTTTAACTGAAAATCAATAATAGTCCGAATGACATCGTGTCCGAATGATATTGCATCCAAGATCACTTCTTCTGAAAGCTCATTTGCAGCAGCTTCAACCATAATTACAGCATCTTTAGTTCCAGCAACAACCAAATTGAGCTCACTTTGCTCTTGTTGAGCAACTGTTGGGTTAATAATGAACTGTCCGTCTATTCTGCCGACGCGAACACCACCAATAGGACCATTAAATGGAATATCGGAAACTGATAATGCGCAAGATGCACCAATCATTGCCGGGATATCTGGTGGATTATTCTGATCAACTGACAATACTGTTGCTACGACCTGTACATCATTACGAAAGCCATCAGCAAAAAGTGGGCGGATTGGCCGATCAATCAATCTACCAGATAGAATCGCTGCTTCACTGGGGCGTCCCTCGCGCTTTATAAAGCCCCCAGGAATCTTGCCAACAGAATATAATCTTTCTTCATAATCAACTGTTAATGGGAAAAAATCAATTCCTTCGCGTGGCTCAGCTGATGCGGTAGCAGTAACAATGACTGCTGTATCCCCATATCGAACCAGAACTGCTCCACCTGCTTGTTTTGCCAATTTTCCAGACTCAACAATTAGTGGTCTGCCGCCTAGTTCCATTTCAAAGCTATGCATACGTTGTCCTCCTCTTTGAATCCCCTATTCTTTTCCAAGAATAACTCTTCGACATTTTTTTTATTATTTCCTTTTTTACAGGCTCTTAACCTTGGAAAATAAAAAAAGCGGGGATAATCCCGCTTTCATTATTTCCGCAGATTGAGTTTAGCAATGATTGTACGATATCTTTCAATATCATTGTCGCGCAGATAATTTAATAAGCCTCTGCGTTGACCAACCATTTTTAACAGACCACGACGTGAATGATGATCTTTTTTGTGTTCTTTTAAGTGATTTGTTAAATAATTAATGCGTTCAGTTAAGATCGCAATCTGTACTTCAGGAGAACCGGTATCAGCCTCATGAATACGATATTTTTCAATAAGTTGTTGTTTTGAATCAGCTGTTAACAAAATGGACACTTCCTTTACTTTAAATATCCCCGTTAGCCAAGAAAACGTCGGAGTCTCGATCTCCTAGCTATGGTTCATAAATGTGTGTATTTTCCACATCTTTATTAGTTTAACATAAACTAATATCACTGTAAATATAGATTTGAGGAATTTAGAAACTTTATTAGTAGTATTTAAAAGCAACTTCAATATCACATTTAATTTGCTTAACTAGTTCGTGAATATCAGAGAAAGTTTTTTCAGGTCTTATTTTCTCTAAGAACTCAACTTCTATTGTTTTTCCATAAAGATTGTCATTAAACTCTAATAAATGCACTTCTATATGACGGTTTATACCCTGAAACGTAGGATTTATACCAATATTAGCAATTGAATTATAAGTTAAATGATTGAAATAAGTTCTTACCGCATAGACTCCGTTATTTGGTATTGCAAAATTATCAGGAATGTTCAAGTTTGCGGTTGGAAAACCTAACATACGCCCGCGTTGGTCCCCTGTAACAACTTCGCCTTTTAATCTGAACGATCGGCCTAGTAAGCGTGCACTCTCAGAAACATTACCTTCAGCGATGAATTTTCGGATTAAAGTACTACTTACAAGATCTCCATCCAGGTATACCGCAGGATGAACTTCAACTTCAAAGTTCTCTTTTTGCCCAGCTTTTGCAAGCAAATCCGGATTACCCACACACTTGTAGCCGAAAGAATAATTTGGACCTACAACTACATGCTTTGGCTTTAGGTTTGTTTGCAGTAAATGAATGAATTCACTTGGTGAATATTTAAGCAAAGTTGAGGTGAAAGGAATATTGATCAAGATATCTACACCTAATGACCGCAGTAAATCTGCTTTATATTCATTGGTGATAATTTGGCTGGGGCAGCGTTCAGGAGCAACAATGGATAGAGGATGATTACTAAATGTAAAAACTACACTTGTGCCATTGATTGCTTTTGCTAAAGTAACTGCCTTACCAATAATTTTTTGGTGACCAAGATGGACACCATCAAAAGTACCCAAAGCTACCGTAATATTGGGATATTTATCGCACAACTTGTCAACTGTTGTAAAAATTTGCATGTGAAACTTCTCCTCTATACAATAAGCTGTGTAGCCGATAAATTATGCAAATGACATAACTTTTACGGGTGTCAGTGAATTAGCTAATAGCTGCCCAATACCAATAAACAAATGATGATCATCATAGATTCTTAGTAAGGGCTGGTCAGTTCCTAAATAAGGTATACTTTGACCATAGCGGAATGCCTGGGATTGAGACAATGTTAGTAAAAGCATTGGGATATGTGTTAATGCTGTATCGACTGGCAATAATACTGACTCTGGCTGCTCAGCGATCTCCTCAATGGTAAAAGAATCAGCAAGCATAAAAGATCCAACTCTTGTTCGAACTAAAAACGACATTACCGCAGGAATACCAAGCCTATCGCCAATATCCATACATAATGTGCGGATATATGTTCCTTTCGAACAGGTTACATCAAAAAGGATCGTTTCAGGTGTAGCGTGTATTAAGGAAAGTTCGTGAATATAAATACTACGAGGCTGCCGTTCTACCGTAACACCACTTCTTGCCAGTTCATAGAGCTTTTTTCCAGCTATTTTAACTGCAGAATACATAGGCGGTATTTGCTCATTCCTACCAATAAACGAGTTTAATACATGATCGATCTGGGCTGCTGAAGGCGTATCAAAGGTTGATTGGCAGATTACTTCGCCGGTAGAATCACCACTGTCGGTTGCATATCCAAGTGTGAGTTCAGCACGATAACTTTTATCAGCATCAGTGGTGTACTCGATAAGCCTGGTAGCATGACCTAAGGCAACTGGCAAAATCCCGGCTGCAGCTGGGTCAAGAGTGCCGGCATGACCGACACGTTTTAGCCCATAGGTTCTGCGAATAAATGAAACAATATCATGTGAGGTCATACCAGGAGGCTTTAAAACATTAATAAACCCGCTAACCATCGTAAGACCCCTGCAGTTGTTTTGTTGCTGCAGCTATGACTTCAGCTTTTACTTTTGCTAAACTTCCATTTATTGTACAACCTGCTGCTCGTGCATGACCGCCACCGCCGAAATATAGAGCTATTTTACTGACATCAACATGTTTAGATCTTAGGCTAACTCTACAAGTCCCATTATCAGTAGGCTTGAACATAACCGCAATTTCTACACCTTCAATGATTCTAGGATAGTTGATAAATCCGTCTGTACTTTCATTGTCTTCCAGCATTTCAGCGAGAATCGTAATTGTTGCAATTTTTCCATCAAAAAACAATTCCAAAGTTTGAAGAATCTTTGATAGGTTAATAACACTGGCTAGAGGCTTTGCCTCTAACTCTTCTGACACTAAATGCGGCTTAACACCATAGTCAATCAATTCAGCACAATACCTCATGGTATCGGCCGAAGTATTCGCATAGCGAAAAAATCCGCAGTCAGTAGCAATTGCTGTATATAAACAGGTTGCAATATCAGTAGAGATGTCAGCATCCATCAACTTTAAGAGTCTGAGAATAATTTCTCCAGTAGCTGCTGCATGACTATCCAAAAACAAATAGTCCGCAAACTTTGTGTTTGAAATATGATGATCGATGTTTAAGATTGGAGCATCAACTACATCTTTTACTCGACCAATTCTTTCAAGATCACTCGCATCAAGAATTACAAGTAAATCTGCTTTAATTCGCTGCGAACCAGGCTGTTCTATGATTTCACTGCCAGGCAGGAAATCATAGACAGCAGGAACGTCATCATCAATTAGCAGTTGAATATTCTTGTCTTTTGTGGATAAGTAGTGAGCGAGTCCCAACATAGAACCCAAGCTGTCGCCATCTGGATGAACATGAGCAGTAATTACAATATTAGAATGCCTTGACAGAAGGTCGGCCGTACGTTCAAGCGTGATATCCATTTTAATGGTTAGCCTCTTCCTCGTTTTTAATTTTAATTAATAGTTCCTGTATTTTCGAACTATAGTCTAAAGATTCATCAAGCTGAAATGTTATTTCTGGTGTCATTCTAAGGCGGATTCTTTTGCCAATCTCACTGCGTACATAGCCTAGAGCTTTTTGCAGACCAGCCCAGGTAGCTGCTTTTTGATCATCGCTACCCATTAAGCTAACATATATTTTAGCGCTTCGCAAATCACCAGTTACATCAACTTGCGTCACTGTAACAAAGCCAATGCGTGGATCTTTTAAATCATTTAAAATAATTTTACTGACTTCTTGTTTGATAAACTCCTGAACTTTTTCAACTCGGAGTTGTCCCATGATAACCCCTCCGTCCAATTTTAACTGTTTCTTTTAATCTCTTCCATTGTATATGCTTCGATGATATCGCCTTCTTTAATATCACGGAACTTATCAATTGTTATACCACACTCATAGCCAGCGGCCACTTCTTTGACATCGTCCTTAAAGCGTCTTAAAGATTCCAGCTCGCCTTCGTGAACAACTATGCCATTACGAACAATACGAATTTTCGAAGAGCTTGTAATCTTTCCTTCTAAGACATACGAGCCAGCAACAATGCCTTTAGAGAAACTAAATACTTGCCTAATTTCTACACGTCCTTGAGCAACTTCTTTATATTCAGGTGCAAGCATTCCTGTCATTGCAGCTTCAACATCATTGATTGCTTCATAAATAACACGGTATGTTCTAATATCAATTTTCTCGGTATCTGCCAGTTTGCGGGCATTAGCATCAGGACGCACATTAAATCCGATAATTAGTGCATTAGCAGCTGAAGATAACATGACATCAGACTCATTAATAGCACCTACACCAGCATGGACAATGTTTACTCTGACTTCTTTATTTGTGTTTAAATTCAGCATGGCTTGACGTATTGCTTCAATCGAACCTTGAACATCAGCTTTTATAACAATATTTAAATCTTTGATATTGCCTTCTTGAATTTGTTTAAATAAGTCATCAAGAGAAACTTTTTGTGAGTGGGCCATTTCTTCAGTACGTTTTTTAGCAATGCGTTTTTCCGCTACAGCTTTTGCTGTTTTTTCATCAACAGCAACAAGAACATCGCCAGCTGCGGGAACATCGGCTAAGCCTAATACTTCAACAGGGGTCGAAGGACCTGCTTTTTTTACTTTCTCACCACGATCATTAATCATGGCTCTGACTTTACCATATGTTGTACCAGCAATGATTGAATCACCAATCTGTAAGGTACCTTTTTGGATCAGCACGGTAGCAACAGGACCGCGGCCTTTATCTAATTGTGCTTCAACAATAGTACCTTGTGCTGCACGATTTGGATTAGCCTTTAGTTCCTGCATTTCGGCTACTAGTACGATCATTTCTAAAAGATCATTGATCCCGGTCTTTTTATGTGCCGACACAGGAACCATGATGGTGTCGCCGCCCCAATCCTCGGGAACCAAGCCGTGATCGGAGAGCTGTTGTTTAACCCGGTCCGGATTAGCACCTTCACGGTCCATTTTATTAACTGCAACAATGATGGGAACTTTTGCTGATTTTGCATGATTAATTGCTTCAATTGTTTGTGGCATAACACCATCATCCGCAGCTACAACTAAAATTGCAATATCTGTTACTTGTGCACCACGAGCTCGCATTGCTGTGAATGCCTCATGGCCGGGTGTATCCAAAAATACAATTTTTCTTCCTTGATTAATAACCTGATAAGCACCGATATGTTGGGTAATACCACCCGCTTCTTGGGCAGTTACATGAGTTTGACGAATTGCATCAAGCAGCGATGTTTTTCCATGGTCAACATGACCCATTACAGTTACAACTGGTGAACGTAGAATTAATGTAGCTGGATCATCAACAATTTCAGGAATCTCGGTTGGATCCTCTTCTGGCGGCAATTCTTCCACTGTCACACCAAAATCGCCAGCTAAAATGGTTGCTGTATCAATATCTACTTCTTGATTAATGGTAGCCATGACACCAAGCATCATCAATTTTTTGATAACTTCGCTGACTTCACGGCCCATTTTTCCAGCAAATTCTTTTACTGTGATTGGACCACCTAACTTAATAACTTTAGGTTTTGGTGGCTCCATTTTGACTGGTGGAGTCTGGCGCTGCTGATTTTGGGAAGCATGAGAACGATGCTGCTGGTTAGGTCTGTTGTTATGTTGATTCCGATTCGGCCCTTGGGGAGGCTTTTTAGCAAAATTAGTATTTGTATTTGGTCTGTTTTGATTTGCTGGCTGAGGACGATCACGAAATTGAGTGCTATTATTGGCAGCATTTGGTGGGCGTTGATCAGTCCGTGGTGCCTGATCATTACGCTGGAATGGTGGGCGCTGCTGATTGTTGTTGTTATTAAATCTTGGTTGATTTGCATTCGGTGCAGCATTAGTTGGTCTATTTTGCTGAAAACCGGATTGGTTATTTTGTGGCTGGTTATTACGATTATTGTTAAATCCAGGCCGTTGCTGATTGTTATTAGGTCTGTTCTGAGGATTAAAACCTTGCTGTGACTGATTTGGCCTGGCTTGATTATTTGGGCCTTGTGTTTGTGCATTAGGTCTATTTTGGGAATTAAACCCGTGATGTTGAGGTCTATTTTGTTGATTTGAGCCTGGTTGCTGCTGTCTGTTATCGCGTGGATAATTTGGACGACTGTCATTTGCTGCTGAACGCTCGGATCCTGGAGCTTTTGGAGCAGCGGCAGGGACTACTTTTGTTTCTGGCGCTATGGGCTCAGAGGCTTCAATTTTATGGGCGAATGTTCTGTTAATCACAGACTTAGCCTCCTCTCCCACATTACTCATATGATTTTTAGCCGTTACGTTGTTACGGGCCAAAATATCAAGAATTACTTTGCTAGTTGTATTAAATTCTTTTGCTAATTCATATACTCTATATTTGGACATTGATCCACCCCCAATTTTCTTCTCTCCCGTAACATTATCATTGCATTAAAGCTTTTAATACTGCATTGCTGAAACCTTTGTCTACAATTGTAAGCGCTGCGCGATATTCTTTTCCAATACAGTTACCTAGTTGTTGCTTAGTTAAAACTTCATGTAATGGCACTTGATAATATTGGGACATGTCACGATATTTCTTCTTTGTTCCGTCCGAAGAATCTGACGCAATAATAATAAGCCGTGCTTTGCCTGATTTTACAGCCTTTTCAACCGATAATTCACCTGATGCTATTTTACCTGCTTTTTGCGCTAATCCAAGAAGTGAAGCGAGCTTTTGATCGTTCATGAATTACCGATTCCTGTTCGCAACTGATCATAAACATCCGTATCAACCGCATGTTTTAAAGCCTTTTCCAGTCGTTTTTCTTTGAAAGCTTTAGTAAAGCATTGCTCATCCCGGCAAACATAAGCCCCTCGGCCAGCTTTTTTCCCAGTAGAATCTAAAACAATCGCACCTTCTGGAGTACGAACAATTCGCATAAGTTCTTTCTTGTTTTTCATTTGCTGACACCCAACGCACATTCGTTGAGGAATTTTCTTCTGAACCACTGCTATTCCTCCTATGATGCTGATTGAGCTTGTGATTCACTTTTAATATCAATTTTCCAGCCTGTTAATTTGGCGGCTAGACGGGCATTTTGGCCTTCTTTACCAATCGCTAGTGACAACTGATAATCCGGTACCACTACTTTTGATAATTTTTCAGCCTCATTAACTTCAACCGAAATTACTTTTGCTGGACTTAGCGCGTTAGCGATATATTTAGTCGGATCTGCATTCCATTTTACGATATCTATTTTTTCACCGCGCAGTTCATCCACAATGGTTTGAACACGCATACCCTTATGGCCGACACAGGAGCCAACAGGATCAACATTTTCATCACGCGAGTAAACGGCAATTTTAGAACGGAGACCAGGTTCACGTGCAACCGACTTAATTTCAACAATGCCATCATGAATTTCTGGTACTTCCAGCTCAAATAATCTCTTTAATAAGCCTGGATGAGTTCGGGATACAAGAATTTGAGGACCCTTTGTAGTTTTCTTTACCTCAATAATATAGGTTTTTAATCGATCGCCATGGCGATAATGTTCTCCGGATATTTGTTCTGATGGTGCAAGAATTGCTTCAGCTTTACCTAAATCAATAAAAACATTTTTCTGTTCAATTCTTTGGACAATACCAGTTAAAATATCACTTTCGCGATTGGAGAACTCTTCATAAATGATACCCCGCTCGGCTTCACGGATGCGTTGTACAACGACTTGTTTTGCTGTTTGAGCAGCAATACGGCCAAAATCTTTTGGCGTTACTTCCACCTCAACAACATCATCTAACTCGTAACGACGGTCTAAATTTTGCGCTTCAGGAAGATCCATTTCCAAACGTGAATCAGTCACTGTCTCGACAATGTTCTTACGGGCAAAAACGTGGATTTCTCCAGTATTACGGTCCAGCGAAACCCGTACATTTTGCGCTGATCCGAAATTGCGTTTATAAGCTGAAATTAGCGCAGCCTCAATTGCGTCAAACAAAATTTCTGGAGCGATTCCCTTTTCTTTACCAAGTTGTTCAAATGCTTGCATGAACTCTGCGTTCACCCAAATTCCCCCTATTCAATTGTTTATAATCAAAACTCCAAGTGTAACCTGACCTGGGCCGCTTTGTCTTTAGGAATTGTCATTTCGATACCATCGACATCAATTTGAATATTGTTATCAACTAAACCACTTAATTTGCCGACTAGGATTTTTTGACCATTAATCGGTGCGTATGTATTGATTTCAATCATATCGCCAATGTGGCGACTAAAATCTTTGTCTTTTTTTAGTGCACGATCCAGCCCTGGGGATGAAACTTCCAAATAATAGCTGTCTTTGATTGGGTCAAGTTCATCTAGCTTGTTTTCTAATTGCTCACTAAGCCATTGACAATCTTCTATCTCTATGCCGCCGTCTTTATCCAGAAAAACGCGCAAGTACCAATCACGTTCTTTAACATACTCAACGTCCACTAATTCAATATTTGTGTTATCAAGCATACTAACTACTAAGTTTTCAACCAATTCTTCAATGCGGTTTGACATATTTAGCACCTCCTACCAACAATAGTATTTCTTCTTTTATTTTTGCCTAACAAGGCATATACTTATACCCTATATTTGGCAGGATAAAAAATACAGAAATAAGATGAAAGAGTGGGTTTTTTTACCCACTCTTCAGCACAAGTCATTTATTACGAATTAATTATATCACTCTATGGTGGCTTTTACAACATCAAACTAAAATTCCAGCAATTAGGCAAAAAGCATCATCTGATCGGTCTCTGGCAACTCGTCTAGGCAACCGTGCCCTCTTAAGATGTCAATCACTGTTTTGGAAGCTCTTCCGCGTACTCGAATGTCCTCGATGGATGAGAATGGCTTATCTTGACGTGCTGACACTATATTTTGCGCAGCAGAATCGCCTAAACCTTGGAGCGATGACAGCGGCGGAAGCAAGCCATTGTTAATAATGAGAAAGCGAGTAGCATCTGAGCGATTCAGATCGACCTTATCAAAGGTGAAATTCCGCAGGTACATTTCTAGTGCCATTTCAACAATTGTTTGCATGCTCTTTTCTTTTGCGGACAAGGTATTACCCTTTTGCTCATATTCTGCCAGTTTATTTCGCAGAGCTTGCTCACCTTGCACAATTAAATCAGCATCAAACTCAGTAGCCCTTACACTAAAATAGGAGGCATAGAAAGGTAATGGATAATGAATTTTACAAAAAGCAATTCGAAAAGCCATCATGACGTAAGCAACGGCATGGGCTTTGGGGAACATATATTTAATCTTCTGGCAAGATTCAATATACCATTCTGGTACATTTTTATCACGCAGTTTTGCAACATCCTCCGGTTTAACGCCTTTCCCTTTTCGCACTCCTTCCATAATCTTAAAAGCATCTTGAGGGTCTACACCGCGGTGTATGAGGTAAACCATGATATCATCACGGGCAGAAATCGCATCAGATAATTTGGCGATACCTGCTTTAATTAAATCTTGAGCGTTATTCAACCATACGTCAGTTCCATGAGAAAAGCCGCTTATTCGTACTAGTTCACTGAAGGTTTTCGGCTTGGTATCCTCCAGCATCTGACGAACGAATTTGGTGCCAAACTCAGGTATACCAAAAGTGCCGACAGTACTACCTAATTGACTGGGCGTAAGATTAAGTGCCTGGGTCGAAGAAAACAGACTCATAGTTTGTGCATCGTCAAAGGGAATGGTTTTGGGATCTCGCCCAGTTAAATCTTCCAGCATTTTAATGACGGTCGGATCGTCATGGCCGAGTATGTCTAGCTTAACCAAACGGCTGCTAATTGAATGATAATCGAAGTGAGTTGTAATAGTTGATGAATTTTTATCATCGGCAGGACGTTGAATTGGTGTAAAATGATGGACATCCATGTCTCTAGGAACAACCATGATTCCACCAGGATGCTGGCCAGTAGTTCGTTTAACTCCTGTACAACCCTCGACAACATTATTTATGTAAGCATTGCGAACAGGTAATCCCTTTTCTGTATAATAGTTCTTTACATATCCAAAAGCGGTTTTGTCGGCTATAGTAGCAATTGTACCGGCTCGAAAAACATTATCCTTACCAAACAATTCCTCGGTATATTTGTGGGCAACCGGTTGGTAGTCACCAGAAAAATTCAAATCAATATCAGGAACTTTATCACCATGAAAGCCCATGAATACGGCAAAGGGTATATCATGTCCATCTTTTTTCAATAAAGTAGAACAGTGCGGACAGTTTTTGTCTAGCAGATCAAAACCCCCACCATAGCTGCCATCGGTAATAAATTCGCTAAACTTACAGTTTGGACAGATCCAGTGTGGTGGCAACGGATTTACTTCGGTAATATTTGTCATTGTTGCAACAAAAGATGAACCAACAGAACCCCTTGAGCCTACTAAATATCCATCATCAAGCGATTTTTTAACCAATTTATGAGCAATCAGATACAAGACTGCAAACCCATTGTTAATAATGGCATTTAATTCATAATTTAATCGTGAAACTACCACTTCGGGTAAAGGCGTGCCATATAAGGATTCGGCTTGCTGATAGGACATGGAACGAATTTGTTCCTCGGCACCCGGTATTTGCGGTGAATATAACTCATCAGGAATAGGTTTGAATCGCTCAACCATATCGGCTATTCGTTGAGGATTTTCTACGACTGCTTCATATGCTTTATCTTTACCAAGATAGCTAAATTCCTGCAACATTTCATCAGTGGTACGGAAATAGAGCGGCGGCTGGTTATCAGCATCAGAAAATCCTTTACCTGCCATTAAAATCCGGCGAAAAACTTCGTCCTCGGGGTTAAGAAAATGAACATCACCTGTAGCAACGACTGGTTTGTTTAATTTTGCACCCAGCTCGCACACTTTAAGATTAATCTGCCGTAGTTCATCATCATTGCGAACACGCCCTTCCCGAACTAAAAAGGCATTATTTGCAATCGGCTGTATTTCTAAGTAGTCATAAAAGTTTGCTATTTCAACTAATTCCTCTTCCGATGCTCCATTGACAATTGCTTGGATCAATTCACCTGCTTCGCATGCTGAACCTAGGATTAACCCTTCACGATGTTCAGCCAGTACGGCTTTAGGGATACGGGGAGTCCGGTGCAGATATTTCAAATGCGCTAAAGATACCAAGCGGTATAAATTGCGCAAGCCGATAGTATTTTGCGCTAATATAACAATATGATTGGCTTGATTAATTTCTGTTTTGAAAAGATAGCCTTCCATGCCATAGATGACTTTAATTTTTGCCTTAGCTGCAACCTCGCAAGCCTCGGGGAAAGCTTGTACAACGCCATGGTCGGTGATTGCTATTGCAGAATGTCCCCATTTGGCAGCTGTATTAATCAGTCGTTTAACAGATACAACTGCATCCATATTGCTCATATGGGTGTGGGCATGCAATTCGACTCGTTTTACAGGAGCATTGTCCTGTCGTTCGGAAACAGCAAGACGACACATACTATCAGCAAACATAACTAATTCGTTAGCATATTTGTCAAATTGGACTGTTCCTTTTACTTTAGCAAACATTCCCTTTGTAACTGATCCAACAGCTTTATCGAATTTATCTTTATCATCAAAAAAAACCTTTGCACTTAACCCATCAGAAGAATCGGCTATATCAAATGTTAGTAAGAAGCGCCCGGAACGAAGTTCGCGTGTATCAACATTTACAATCTTTCCTTCCACAACGATATTGCGCGCCTCATCCTGTATAGCACTAATCACCTGTGGGGTGTCTTTGATATTGCGACCAAAGACAATTGGACTACTGTTGACTTCCTGTGATTTTGTAGATTTGCCTGTATCATTCAGGGCTTCCAGATACTCTGGTGTCAGAATATCGTCATCAAGATCTGGGCCTACATGGTCGATTACGGTTATGCATTCCACTTCACATAGTTGATTAAATTCTTTTAAAATGAAACTCTTAATTCCTTTAATAGTTCCATGTGATTCAATAATTTCCGCAGACAATTCTCCCGAAGTTTCAATGATCAATTTTTTTCCATCAAAACTTCGTTTTGCATTGATTAACAGGTGCTTTACAGTTGGATTATCTTTTGCAACATGTTGAACAAAATCCAGCCATTCAGTTTCAAGATAGGTGTTAAGAATCTTTATTTTCGGTATAAAGTGCACTTCTTTAATGCCACAATTTTTGCAAAGCTGCTGAGCTGCTAAAGATAATATATGATCTGGTAAGCTTTTTGGGGTATCTAAAAATACTTCCCAACAATTTTTTTTTGTATCAACTTGGACTTTGGCAATTTTACATTGCTTTAAAATTGCTTTATCTGCTTCTTTAATTGGCAAGCTAGATACAAAAAGCCAAAAGTTTTCGCAGTTATTTGGAACAATACAGAAACTATGCATTCCAGAAGCCTCTTTCTTTTTGATAATACAATGACTTTATTTTACCATAGAACAAATTAGGTAGTCACTTGGTAAAATAATTGATTAAAGGATAAAATCATCGACTATCATTGCTTTTTGTGTCAAAATGGTTTATTTTAAAAGCTATAGATTCCGATAGTAAAAGATCCAGTAGCTTCAGGAGGAAATATGAACATACAAATCTTTGGTACAAAAAAATGTCAAGAAACGAAAAAGGCTGAAAGGTATTTTAAAGAAAGAAGAATTACCTTTCAATTTATAGATTTAGCGATAAAAGGCCTTAGTAAAGGGGAATTAAATAGCGTCAAGACTGCAATTGGGCTTGATAACCTTATTGATACAAATAGCAAAGCTTATCAACAAAAGAATCTAAAATATATCATCCATAGCCTTGAAGAAGAGCTATTAGCTGAGCCGCTTCTATTTAAAACACCCATCGTCCGGAATAGGCAAAAAGCAACGGTTGGCTATCAGCCATCGATATGGCAAGCGTGGCAAAACGATAAGTAGTTTTGCTGAAATCTCAAAATGAAAAGACTCTTATTGCTTAACGATAAGAGTCTTTTGTGCTAATAGCAAACCTACAGTATTGCCTGAATTTTATCTTTAATAAGATAGGTTACAAGTGTCAGCCCGAAAACATCTTTAGTTTAAGCTAAATTTATGAGTTAAGATGATGAGTGTCATTCACTAGTGCGACCATCGTTCGATCTGGATAATATTCAACAATATTAACCGCTGTATTATCTTGTTTTATGTTCCAAACTCGATTTAAATGGATATCAAGAGCAGCACAAAGTAGTGTTCTTATGGTTCCGCCATGTGAAACAACCACAATGGTGTCATCTTCATGTTGGGCAATTAATCTTTCGATTGCTGATTGTGAACGTTCTTTTAGTTCGCGAAAAGTTTCTCCGCCAGGAATTCTGATTTCATCAGGATGAGTAAAAAGTTTGTTCATCACTTCAGGCCATTGATCATTAATTTTACTATAATTAAGTCCTTCCCATTCCCCAAAGGAAATCTCTCTAAATTCAGGCATAGCAATGACCGTTAATTTATGCTTATGCGCAATAAATTCCGCCGTATGATATGCTCTAGATAAATCACTTGCATAGACAGCTGAGATGTTCTCAGTAGCTAAACGCTCAGCAACCTGTTTCGCCTGACTAATTCCTAAATCAGTCAAGGCAATATCAGAGTGGCCTTGATATTTTAATTCTAAATTCCAAAATGTTTGACCATGTCTAACTAAAATAACCTTTGTCACAAAAAATCATCACCTTTTTATTGACTGTTTTAAAGCTTGAAGCAGTATGCTGTTTTGCTCTGGAAGCTTAATTGCCAAACGAATGAAAAATGGCGATAAACCTGGGTAGTTACTACAATCTCGTACTAGAATATTTTTTCCAAATAAACGTAGTTTAAGTTCATTTGCTGTAAGGCCGGTTTGGGCAAGATTGAGCAGGATAAAATTAACTGCAGGCTGATAACATTTTATATTGTGAACTTCGCGTAGCTGATTAAAGAATTCTGACTTGGCGGTTTGGATTATTTCTTTTGTGTTTGCCTGATAATCAGAACTTTTAAGCGCGGCGATTCCTGCAAGTTGAGCCAGGGTATTAACATTCCAGGGATCTTTTGCCAAATGCAACAACTGGGTCAGGCCTGGTGACGTTAAAGCAAAACCCAAACGTAATCCAGGTATTGCATAGAACTTTGTTAAAGAATGAAGGATGACTAAATTTTGATACTTTGCTAACAGATTGCGACAAGTGTAATGACTGTCATTTGGTAAGAAATCGATAAAGGATTCATCGACAACTACCATACAATTGTAATTTTCAGCAGCCTGGATCAGCACTTCTAATTCAGTATTTGTTACCAAATTGCCTGTTGGGTTATTAGGATTACCAATAAAAATGATATCCACTGTGCTCAAGCGGGAAATGACCTCAGTGATATTCAATGAGAAATTTTTTTCTTCATCTAAATAATAGTATTCAACAATAGCATCAGATGCGCGTGCTGCTCGTTCATATTCACTAAATGATGGCGCTAAAACCAATACACGTCTAGGTTTTCTGATATGACAAAGAATATATAATAATTCGACAGCACCATTGCCCACAGTAATAGTAGGGTAATTGACCTGGTAATATTCTGCAATCGCAGTCTTTAAATCATGTGCCTCTACATCGGGATAATGAACAATATCATCTAAAGATTCAGCAATACTTTTCCGAACACTTGCTGCAAGCCCTAAAGGATTAATATTAGCACTGTAATCTAAAAACTGCTTGTTTGGTAATCCGCTTTGGCGTATTGCCTTATAGATATTGCCGCCATGTTCAAAAGAACTGAGGTTGTTCATCACTTTCACCTACTATTCTTAGTCCTCCTGAAATTAGCTGAACGGTTTTTATAAAGCTAATTTCAGGACAGGAGTTCTGGACTGCTTGAATACAGTCATCATAATCATCAAGCTGATCTGAACGAAATAAAATGCCAAGTACTGTTCCACTGTGTGCGGCATTTACACCAATAGCACCATGCTGCTTGGCAAGATTAATGACTGTTTCTAAGCACGGCTTATATAAAATGGCCTGATTTGCTATCGCACTCAATGTTGCGCCACGTCCAATTAGTTCAGCATCACCAGCTAAAATACCTTGTTTTACAAAATGTAAAGCCTGTTGAACTTTTGACTCTTTTTCATCGTTCAAGCGCTTAAGATCAATACGCTGATTAAAATACAACGTATCTACTTCACCGCCAACATCGAAAACTGCAATCGTTATTGGTGGTGGGCTACCTAATAAAAGTCTATCTTTCCCAGCGATATGATCAATCATTACAATACCTGGGAAAAAAATTCCATCAGTTGGTTCAATCGAAATAGCAATATTGGCAATCTCGTCAGGGGTTAAAGATTTGCCTGCACTAAGTGCCAGTGCTTGACAAGCAGCACTAATATCAGCGCTGCTGGATGCCATTCCTTTTCCTTGTGGTAAATCTGATTGAACAGTGAGGTTAAATGTGGGTTCAATATCTAAATAGTTCATTGCTTTTTTGATTGCTTCTTTGACCTTATCGCCAGCACAAATAAAACTTGGACCGCTGCTGATTTTTACCGTTGCGATTGAATATAAATTGATCGGACATGTTACCAGAAAATTCTTTCCGCCTAATGTCCCTTGAACGAGTTCACCACAAGAACCAGGTGCTTTTACACATGCAAACATATCTATATCTCCAAATTAAGAGGATTTTTCAAAATAAAAAAACAAGCAAAACCAAAATTTCTATAATTTCAGTGAGTGCTCCATAGATGTCTCCTGTTAATCCCCCTAATAATCTGGTGACATACTTTCCTATTCCATATGCAGCCAATAGGGTCACCGTGATACATATGGCAGCTTTATCAGAAGACGGCAGCAATAAAAGCAGCGTAAAGGCAAAAGCAATCAATAATGACTTTTTGCCAGCAAAGGCTGCAAATGCCTTGCCAATTCCCTCGGGGCGGGCGTAAGGAAATAGAGTAATGCCGACTACCATAGCAAAGCGTCCTAATATTGGCATTACAAAAAGTGCAATTGGCAAATTAGTGGGAGATATATCTAAGAACAAAGACCATTTTATGAATAAAAGCAGACAAAATGACATGACACCATTAGCGCCAACCCTGCTATCTTTCATTATTTCTAACATACGTTCTCGCGATCGGCCGGAAAATATTCCATCCATGGTGTCCATAAAACCATCACATTGTAAACCACCCGATAAGATGATGGTTAAAGCTAACATGAGTGCTGCTATTACGTGAGGAGGCACATAAATGCCTGCAGAGGGCAGCAAACTTTGTAAAAGATGGGCAATGAATGCCAGCACTATACCCAGCACAGCACCCACAAGCGGAAAGTATTTTACACTGCGCCCAAATTTTTCCGGTAACCATTCTGTTTGATTTATGATACGAATACGGGTTAAAAATTGCAATCCAGTAATAAAATCTTGCATTATGTTTTCTGACATCCTCCAAGATAAAAATTAGCTTACAACAAACTGTTTTGTTCATCCGTCAATTACTTTAACTTCATAAGCTACTGCGTTTTAATGCGGAGTTGCCATTGCAATAAATAATGTAATGAAAAAAACAAACAAGCCAGTAACCAAATACATGATGGATATAGTTTGTTGTATATGAACCGGAGCTAGTTTTTCGCGTTCTTCGCCCATATAGGAGCGAAAGGATTTTACGCCGCCATAGTAGTTTGTTCCACCAAGCCTTACACCTAAGGCACCTGCGACTCCAGCTTCTGAATAACCGCTATTTGGGCTAGGATGCTTGTGGGCATCTCGTTTAATAGAACGAAATGCATTGTTTGAATCAAACCGTAATATTAGAGCGGCAATTATAATTAATGCAGCCGTTATTCTGGCAGGAATAAAGTTGAAAATATCGTCCGTTCTTGCTGCTACCATGCCGAACGCAATATATTTATCACTCTTGTAGCCAATCATTGAGTCCATTGTATTGACTGCACGATATAGAAAAGCCAGGGGTAAACCACCAAGGGCAAAATAAAATAATGGTGAAATAATTCCATCAACAATATTTTCAGCAATCGTTTCAACTGTTGCACGAGTCACTTCGCTGACATCAAGATTTTTTGTATCACGTCCGACAATCCAGCCAACCTTATAGCGTGCCTGCTCAAGATTTTGTTGCAATAGATACTGTTTGATTTCCTGTCCGGCAGCAGCTAAGCTGCGGGGTGAAATCGTGAAGCTTAATAGTAAGGCTCCACCAACCCATACTGTGATTGGATTCATAGCTGCCAAAACCGCCATCACGACTGTAGTGGTGATATAAGTCGAAAAAAGTACAAGGATAACCAGTATACAGCCTAACCATTTTTGGCATTTACGAGAATGCTTTGGATTTAATAGGTAACTTTCTAAAAATGAAATTAAATTGCCAATGAGTACAACCGGGTGCAATTTGCTACGCGGATCGCCGACAAGACCGTCAACCAAAACGGCCATTACAGGCACGTATTTTTCCATATCAATTACCCATTAATTTATTTACAAGATCCATATTCAAGCTTTGTCTAACTACAGAGGCAAGTCTGTCATAGCTGGCTTGTTTACGGCTATAACTATTTAATGTTGTGCCGATTGGTGTTAGGCCCTTTTTAACTCTAAGTGCGTCCAAAATTGCCCGACGATAAGCATCATTATCGAATATACCATGAATATAAGTGCCCATTACCAAGCCGTCATCACTGATAACACCATCATCGTATTGCATAGCTTGCTCAGACCGGCTGTTGATAGTAAAAGCATGCTGTACAGGAGTTAGAAATTCAGTACGTCCCATATGAATCTCATACCCAGTCATATGGTCGGCAGCAAAATTTAACCCTAAAAATCCTGTTCCATAGGTCGATAAAGTAACCTGATGAGTCATTTTATTGGCAATAAATGTAGTTTTGGTATCTAATAATCCAAGGCCAGTAATTCTGTCTAAATCTGACTCAGTATGCTCAGGATCTGAAATTTCTTTTCCGAGCATTTGGTAGCCGCCGCAAATGCCAATAATGGGTGTTCCTGCATTCGCCAAAGCATGAATTTGCGTTTCATAGCCATTGTTTCTCAAATATAGCAAGTCTTCAGTAGTGTTTTTACTGCCTGGCAGAATAATTAAATCAGGATTGCCAATTGATTCGCCTTTGCGAACATACCGTACAGTCACATCAGGCTCATTGGCTAAGGAGTCAAAGTCAGTAAAGTTAGATATTTTCGGAGTTCGGAGTACCACGATTTCAATATCGGTTAGCTGTGTTGTTACCGGTTTCTCATCAAGTGATACGGAATCTTCATCATCAATCCCTAGATTGTCTAAATGAGGAATTACCCCTACTACTGGCTTTCCTGTTTTTGCTTCTAGAAAATCAAGCGCAGGTTTTAATAAATTGATGTCACCGCGGAACTTATTAATGATAATACCTTTGACTAATTCGCGTTCGTCCGGTTCAAGTAGTTCTAAAGTACCAACAACAGAAGCCAGTGCTCCTCCACGATCAATATCGGCAATCAATAACACAGGAGCCTGTAATAATTTAGCGATTCTCATATTGACGATGTCGTTAGCTTTTAAATTTACTTCAGCCGGACTCCCAGCACCTTCTATAACAATAGTATCAAAATTCTCTGAAAGTTTCTGCAAACATTCTGTTACTACTCCTAACGCCTGCAAACTGTATTCGGTATGATACTGTTTAGCTGACATATTTCCAACTGGTTTGCCCATTAAAATAACTTGTGAGCATGAGTTTCCAGTAGGTTTAAGTAACACTGGATTCATCTCGACCATTGGGTCAAGACCAGCGGCTTCAGCTTGTGCGACTTGAGCACGCCCCATTTCGCCGCCAGTTTTTGTTACATAAGAATTTAATGCCATATTCTGAGCTTTAAAAGGCACCACTTTGTGTCCATCTTGCAAGAAAATGCGACATAAGGCTGTGGTTAAAATACTTTTGCCAACATGAGAACTCGTTCCTTGCAACATGATTGTTTTAGCCATTTCGTTCCTCCTCGGCTAGTTTTACGGCCAGTGCCTTGATATTCACTGGGATTCCGCTGACAACTAAATAGACTTCGTGAGCACTTGCTGCTACCATTTGGTTTACCATACCGGCTAAATCCCGGTACTCGCGAGCCAAAGCATTTTCAGGTACGATGCTCATGCCTACTTCGTTAGTTACGAAAATAACGGTAGAATTGACGGACTCTACACTTGTTATCAATCTGTCAATTGCCTGTTTGACAGATTGATAACGATCGGCTTTGTCAATTGGCGCTGTTTGTGCTAATAATAAATTGCTGGTATAAATGGTTAGGCAATCAAATAATATGGTATCTGCCGACTCGGCAGCCTCACAAATAGCCTGCTCAGCTGCATATGGCGCTTCAAAAGTCTTCCACTCAGCAGGACGCCGGCTGCGATGGATATCTACCCTATTCTTCATTTCGTTATCATAAATTTGGGCAGTGGCAATATAGGCAATCTTAGTGCCTGTATGATGAGCATATTTTTCGGCAAAAAGACTTTTACCGCTCCTTGCGCCGCCAGTAACTAAAATCATTTTAGACATCTAGTTAACCCCCAATGGGAGAGCGTTTACTCTGAAATTCTTTGCATTTTTGCACAAAGTTTTCTGCTAAGTGCGTGTTTCCTGCAAAGTGCATATGTAGATATGAAGCCAATATGTTTTTTGCAGCATATCCACCTGGATAGACCGCTCCTGTTCTCACTTTTTTAAACTCAAACGCCCAAGGAAATGGATCATTATTCTCTATTGGAATCATTTGTGAAAAGTGGAATTCATGTCCGCGAATATTTTCATTGGCTGAACAAAGTAAATTATCTTGGAGCGCTTTAGCCTCAATATACCCTACAGACTGCAGTTTTTTGCACATCTGAGAGATGGCTGGAACTAACCCGACCATTTCATAAATTTCACCACTAAAATCAGAAATACTAGAGGTTAAGTACATTAAACCGCCACATTCTGCGTAAATAGGCAACCCCTTTTTACCAGCTGCAAAAATTGCTTGTCTCATACTGGCATTTTTAGTTAACTTACCAACAAACATTTCGGGAAAGCCACCACCTAAAATAATCCCATCAACAATAGGCAGTTTATCATCATTTAAGGGGCTAAAAGGGATTAATTCGGCTCCAAGCGCTTTTAGCACATCCAAACTTTCAGGATAATAAAAGGTAAATGCCTCATCTTCAGCGACGCCAATACGGACAGCTGGTTTTAGCTTTGTCGTCACATTAACGTCTTTGAGATATAAAGGCGGGGCAGTTTGAGCTATTTTAATTAATTCTGCTATATTCACTTGCTGACTTAATTGGTCAGCGATAATTGACAACGTTTCCTCGGCAACATGCTCTGTAACTGGTGTTAAACCAAGGTGTCTTTCTGGCAGGGATAATTTTTCATTGCGGCCGATACAGCCAAGAACTGGAATCCCTAGTCGTTCAACTGCACTGCACACCATGAGTCGATGGCTTTCTGATCCGACCCGGTTAATGATGACTCCAGCCAAATTGACATCAGGATCATAAGTTTTAAAGCCATGGGCTATAGCAGCAGCACTCTCACCCATTGACTTTACATCGATGACTAAAACCACAGGTGCCTTCAATAACTTAGCAATTGCAGCCGTGCTGCTAATACCATCACGACCACCATCAAATAGACCCATGACACCTTCAATGATGACGATATCATTGTCCTTGGCAGTTTTAATAAAGATATGCTCTAATTGATCTGAAGGTATTAGCCAGCTATCTAGATTATGACCAGGCTTACCGCTTGCTAGAGCATGATAACCGGGGTCTATGTAGTCAGGTCCCACTTTGTAAGATTGAATCGAGAGGCCTTTCTTCTTAAGATTGGCCAAAATTCCCGTAACAATTGTGGTTTTTCCTGCTCCGCTATTCGTTGCAGCGATAACCAGGCGCGGTATGTGACAATGGTCCACTTTGGCATACCTCCGTTCAAATTCTAATCAAGCATATATAACAATGCATTGGTTGTTGCAGCAGCAATTGGGCTACCGCCTTTGTTTCCTAACACGGTTATATAGGGGACCGGAGAAGTTTCACTAAGCAAATCTTTGGATTCACAAGCACCAACAAATCCGACAGGTACTCCAATGATTAGTGCGGGACGAATCTTCGTTGCTTTCATGATATTTAGAACTTCAAAAAGTGCGGTGGGTGCATTCCCGATAGCAACAATGGCTCCATCCAACTGGTCAGCAAATGCGCGCATGGCTGCCATTGAACGGGTAATCCCCTCTTCTTTGGCAACACTAGCAATGCCAGGGTCTGCGATTAAGCATTGTACACTGCCGCCATATTCAGCCAGCTTTCTTTTGTTAATGCCTGTACGTACCATCTCTACATCGCAGTAAATATTGCATCCAGCTTTTAAAGCTTGGCATCCAGCCTGAATAGCATCTGGATGAATACGAATAATTGGTGCATATTCTGGATCGCCTGCTGCATGAATTATTCGCGAAAACACTTTGATCTCTTCTGCACTAAGATTTAATTCCGCCAAGTAAGGAGCAATAATCTCCATACTGCGGGCTTCAATTCCGGATGGGTCTGTCATAAATTCCATTTTAAACTACCTCCGTCAAGACTCCAATTACATCAGAGCTATTATAAACTACTGTTTGATAATCAATTTTTGGACGATCAATCACGATAATCGGTAAAGCTAATTCAATTGCTGCTGTTATCTTAGTATCACTACCGCCAAGGTTGCCACTATTTTTAGTTACAATCACTTCAGCTTTATATTCTTTAAATAATGAAACATTGAGCTCATGAGAAAATGGACCTTGCATGGCGATAATATCACTGGGCTTAAATCCTAAATGGATGCATTCCTGGAGTACCGTTGGTTCCGGCAATACTCGAGCGATAAGACGGTGGTAAGCAAGCTGCGGGGCAGATTTAAACGCTTTAAGATTCCGACTGCCTGTTGTTAAAAATATTACCATACCTATGGCGGCAGCCGTCTCAGCTGCCATAATATAGTTTTCTACTACGTGAAGTTTATCATAGGATGGTAAGGGTACAACCGGACGCTCATAGCGTATGTATTTGATTCCTACTAATCGACAAGCCTCCATGGCATTTAGGGAAACATTTATCGCGTAAGGATGGCTGGCATCAACAATAGCAGTAATCTGATAGGAGCCAATAAGATCAACCAACTGGTTCATGTCAAGTGGACGGGCATTTACGATAATCTTGCTGTTATTTATCAGATCTCTACCATAGCTGCTTATTACGGATGCCATAACCTGAAAGCCTGCTTGGGCAAGATTTTCTGCTAATTCCCGGCCATCTTGAGTACCAGCTAAAACTAAAATCATACGTGATAGCCTCTTGGCGTAATCATGCGCCCGCCAGCTACATAAGTTTGACTGTTGCCGATAATGACCAAAGAAAACATGTCAATTTCTAATGTTGTAAATGTATCTAAATCCGCTATAACCATATTCTCGCCTGGCCGACTTGCCTGTTGAACAATTCCTACAGGAGTATTAGCAGGACGATGCTGCAAAACAATTTCGCGAATTTCTTCAATCTGATTGACCCTCTTTTTGCTTTTCGGGTTATAGATGGCGATAACAAAATCACCTGCAGCTGCCATTTGGGCACGTTTTTTTATAAGTTCCCAGGGAGTAAGTAGGTCACTAAGGCTGATGACAGCAAAGTCATGCATGAGTGGTGCACCTAAAATAGCCGCTGATGCTCCTACCGCACTGATTCCTGGTACTACAGTGACTTTAGGGCGAATGTTTTCCGGATATTTCATGACTAATTCCAGTATCAATCCAGCCATACCATAGATGCCAGGATCACCACTTGAAACCACAGCAACTCTTTTTCCGCTTAAAGCTTCATCCACCGCCATTTGGCATCGCTCAACTTCTTGCATCATGGCTGTACCAATGACTTGTTTATTGGTTAATAATTCTGTAATCAGCTTGATATAAGTCGTGTAACCAACAACAGCATCTGCAGTTTCGATGGATAGGCGTGCACGTGGTGTCATATCTTCTAAACTGCCAGGGCCGATACCTACGACAGCGATCTCACCTGAGCTATGGCCACTGTGACCCGGTTGAATTTGGTCTTGGGAAGTAGTATTTTGGTATTCTGACTCGCTAATAGTGCTGCTGCTTCGCATACATTTCCAACTCCAATCTTTTCATTAACAAAACTTGAGACATCAAGTTTATTTTTTTCTATAGTTATTGCAATCTGTTCATTATCGTAAAATTCTATGGGCACATCCAAAGCTTGTACGGTATCTAACAAACCTTGCTCATCCTGTTTCAGCACAGTACTTCCAATAACCGCAATACTGTTGGCACTGCGTCCGATCATTTTACAGGCGGTAAGTATGGCCGCAACAATTTCTTCTTTAGTCGTTCCACGCCTGCATCCTATTCCAACCGCTAAAGTTGGCGGTCTTAAGAATATATGCAGCGAATCCACGCTCAGCTCTTTATCGGTGATTAACACCAAGGCATAATAATTGGAGGCTTGTGGGAGGACCATTTGATCGTACAAAGCAATCCCAAGCTCAGTCGCGGTTTTAACATAACAATGAGACTCGGGTAATGTATAATCTAAGAAAAAGTCGACGTTATCTCCATTTACTATTGCCGCATTAATTTTTTTAACATTTTCAAAAAGCTCAAATTTTAATCCTAATTTTACTGCCAGCACATCAACTGCAGGTTTATTACCAACATCTGTAGCCGTTGTGATAACAGGAGCGGCATTGATTGATTCAGCAATAAATCTTGCCAAATCATTGGCACCGCCAATGTGTCCGGATAACAGGCTGATCACATGATTTCCTGATTCATCAGCAACAATTACAGCAGGATCGGTTCGCTTATCTTGAATAAATGGTGCAATGACTCGTACTACAATTCCAGTTGCCATAATAAATACAAATGCATCATATTGATCAAATATTTCTGCGATCAGTGTACTTAAAGATTCATACTCATTTCCATATTCTAAAAGATTACGACCAGATTTTGCAAAAATATCAACATTATTAAAGTTTTGGGCAATTTTTTCTGATAATTGCGCACCTGCGTTGGTTACGGAGATGATGGCAAGTTTCATTTTGCATCCCGATACATGTGCCCAAATTCCGGCGCATACAAACGTGATAAGGCATAATCAGTATCAAGACACCTGCCGACAACGATCATCGCGGTACGGTCGATACCTTGAAGTTTTACTTGTTCACTAATCGTCTCTAACGTTCCGCGGATAATTTTTTGTTCTGGCCAGGATGCTTTTTGAACTACAGCGATCGGCGTATCGGATGGATATCCGCCATCAATCAATTCCTTTGTAACATTATCCAGCATATGTACGCTCAAGAAAATACACATGGTTGCATTATGACTGGCTAAACTAGCTAGCTTTTCTTTCTCCGGCACTGGAGTTCTGCCTTCTAATCGCGTAATAATGACGGTTTGGGAAACGTCAGGTAAGGTATACTCTCTTTTTAGGGCAGCTGCAGTTGCCAAAAATGAGCTGACGCCAGGAACGACCTGATAGGATATTTCAAGTTTATCCAGTTCGTCCATTTGTTCTTGAATAGCCCCATAGATACTCGGGTCTCCCGTATGAACCCGGGCTACTTTCTGATGATTTGCAGCGGCCTGCTTCATTACATCAATAACTTCATCAAGTGTCATTGATGCACTATTATAAATGGCAGCGCCCTGTTTGGCAAATGCCAGCAATGCTGGGTTCACCAATGAACCAGCGTAAATAATGACATCTGCTTCCTGCAGAAGTCTTTGCCCTTTAACTGTTATAAGTTCTGGATCTCCAGGACCTGCTCCAATAAAATAAACTTGCATTAGAATCCCTCCTGCTTCACTAAAATTAATGATAGATATTCGCGTTTTACACCGCGGAGACTGTCTAAATCATGTGTAAAGAATTGATCTGGGTAACCTAATTTACTCATGTAAACGGCTTTGTGTTTCAGACCAAGTTCATCAAGTACGTCAACAATTTTTTCATATTTTCCGGCCACTTTCATTAATACTACATTGGGAAATTGCGTTAAGATGACACGCAACTCTTCTGGATCATCAATAGCAGGTATGATCGCCAGTTTTTCATTTCCTTCAGCTAGCGCTCGATTTAATAGTGCAGCAGTTGCTGAAAAGGAAGTTATGCCGGGAATACTTTCAACCAATATATCTGGTAAAGCATTCTGTACCTTCTTTAATAAGTAGGTATAAGTGCTAAATAGCATAGAATCACCAATTGTGATAAAAGCTACCGTTTTTCCAGCTTGAATATGCTCGACAATTTTTTCTGCGCCTAATTGCCATTCTGTGTTCAAAAAATCTTGGTCACGAACCATTGGCGTTGAAATTTCTAAAATTTCGGCATTAGGGGAAATATGGTGACCGGCAACTTTGAGTGCTACAGAATCATTGGCGGCACTTGAACGTGGTACACAGATAATATCAGCAGTTTTAAGAATTTCAACGGCTTTTAAAGTAAGTAACTCAGGTGAACCTGGACCTACTCCAATACCATAAAACTTACCTTTGTTAGGCATAAAGTCCTCCTTTGTTACAAGCTATGATATTGATCGGATTAAGCGCCTGTAACATATTATAGGATGCTATTTGATTAATTCTGGAAATTTGCACACAAAATGCGTTTATCTCATAGTTGTCTTTATTTTGCATGATTTGGAGGGCGTTATAGAGTGTTTCTACCGTTACGGCAGTAATAATCATTCGTCCATTTGGTTTTAACAGCTTATCACCAGCCTGAATGATTTGCTCAAGATTGCCGCCGCTGCCGCCAATAAAAACAACATTAGCTTGCGGTAAATCGCTCAAAGCCTCTGGGGCAACGCCTGCAATAGCCTCCAAATTTGAAACTTCAAATCTAGCTGCATTTTCTTTAATCAAGCAAACGCCTTCTTCTTCTCTTTCAATTGAATAGACTCTTCCTTTATTGGCTAATAATGCAGCTTCAATTGATAACGAGCCAGTTCCGGCACCCACATCAATAATAATATCATCCGGTGCAATTCGAGCCTTGGCTAAGGCTAATATGCGCACTTCGTTTTTGGTCATTGGGATATTTCCACGAACAAATTCGCTATCTTTTATTCCCATAAAATGTCTCATTCCATCACCACCATAACACAGTGTGAGAACCCGTCAATCGAGCATGCTTGAGTAAGATCAGACTGAATAATTTCTTCATTCTCATAAGATAACTGTGCACAAATAAAAACCTGGCTTGGGGAAGGCCAGCCTAAAGCCAAGAGTAACTGGGCAATACGACTGGGATTATAATAGGTATCCGTTAAAATCCCCAATATTTTGCCTTCCCCATACTGTACCATGTTTAATTCTGGTTCACGGCCATGCATACTGACTAACGTTGCATCTTGCCATGGCAACGCTAATCGTGCAAAGGCAGCCTGAAATGAACTAATACCCGGAATAACTTTTAATTGCTGAATTGAAAATGTTTTGCGCAATGTAGCAAGCAAGCTATAGTAACCTGGATCTCCTGATACCATTACCACAACGTCATCGTGGCTTAAATTAAGCTCAATAAATTCAAGCACTTCGGCTATATTGCCGCCAATTACTTTTTTTATAGAAGTTGCTGTTGCTAACGTGTCTAATGCACGTTTACTCCCAACAATAACTTTAGCATCATCAATCGTCTGTTTTGCAATTGGCACAAGATAATCAGGTGACCCTGGACCAATACCAACAACAATTACTTTATGCCCCATCCCAAACTGCCTCCTATTTCAATCGCTGCCTTATCATAGCCAATAATGTTACCTTTTAATGTCACAATCACTGTACCTACGGTTAGATCATCAAAAACATAACGCATGGCACGGATGCTTGCCCGTTCAGCTAGAGTACTATAAATGGCAGTCATCTTGTAATGCTCAATAATCGGCATTGCTGCCTCGGTTGTAGTACACGCTAAAATCTGTTGTAAGGCTTCACTGCGGGCACCTGCAGCTCCCATGTAAGCAGCTATTGTTTCCAACCTGGCATCTGCCATACGATTATGGGTATGAAAGATACCTGCAGCGACTTTTACTAATTTACCTAGATGGCCAAATAGCAATATCCTTTTAATTCCTTGCTCAACAGCACTTTCCAGCATATGTCCGATGAAATTGCTAGTTTGTACAACTGCCTCAGCGGGAAGGTTGTATCTATTTATTGCAATGTCTTGCCCAATTTTACCCGGAACCAATACTAATTCGTCATAACCTTGTGCTTTTGCAATACTAATTTGAGGTGTAAGTGAGTTTTTGAATGCTTCTTCTGACATTGGATGTACGATACCCGTAGTTCCGATTATCGATAAACCACCAACTATTCCTAAGGTCGGGTTTAGTGTGCGTTTAGCCAGTGAAACGCCATCTGGAATTGAAATTGTAACAATTACACCCTGGTTATGGAGTATGGTGTTCTGCAAAGTCTGGATGATCATTTTTTGCGGTCCTGGATTTACAGCTGGCTCACCAACGGGGACAGATAATCCAGGTTTAGTGACTATCCCTACACCTAAGCCCGCTTTTATCACAATATCGGGAATATCAGTAAGCTCAACTTCTACGACAATTTCTGCCCCATTTGTAATATCTGGATCGTCACCAGAGTCTTTAATCACAGTGGCACATCCACCTGTAGGAGTACCCTTACTTGCTGCAACAGGTACTAAAATAGATTGCCCCTGTGGTGAATATACTTCAACTATTTTGGGAAATTGACCATAATGTGCTAATACAGCTGCTTTAGCAGCAGCTGCAGCACTGGTTCCTGTTGTATATCCAGCCCGTAATTTTTTTGACAAACTAAAACCCCCTATAGTCAGGGGGTAGTAAAGATAAACAGTTTTTCTAAGATATGTACTGCTTAATTTTATTACCCACCTGCCTATCATCCGTAGGTCATATAATACTCCTAATCTGGAGTATAACGGTGTGTGTTAAAACAGGCAGGTCTCCTGGCTTGAATCATCGTATGGTTACACCTTCCCAGGTTTCCCTAGTGGTAATACGTAAACACACTCAACAAATACAGTGGCGGGACCGCGCCGGTATTGCACCGGACTTCCCAATTAAGCATGTGCACCTGTTTCCTCATTTTTATATGTTATTTGTGAAATCACACCACGAAATACGTTAAAATGACAATTTTTATATATTCCATAAACTGCATCAATTTCCTGCAAAAGCCGTACAATTAAAGCAAATATATTTTAAACTGTTAAGTGATTTTTATTCGAATGAAGTAATAATTAACAAAAATCGAACTATCGAATCTACTAGTTTTAAAAGGACTGTAAGTATGATCCTTACCCATAAAACCTAACACTTTCTTATAATAATCGACACCTTGTAGGATTTTCGCTAAAAAAATGTAGGATTTTTTATTTAAAAACGAAAGGATTTTTCTAATTCATTCAGAATAGTAATGAAATATGGATTGGTCAAACATTTGACCAGTATGTGAACAAGGGAGTGGAAAAATGAAAAAAGTAAGTGATAACTGGCAAGCTGCGTTTCCTGCCGGAAAAGTAGGTCCAGAATTTTGGGCTGCTTTTGAAGAAAACGCCAAGAATGCTGGGGCTGAAATCTTCAAAGTTAAAACAGCTGCCGAAGCTAAAGAAATTGTGGTCAATCTCGCAAAATTTACTAATGCTAAGAAAGTCGTGGCTGTGGATAGCGCTTTACAAGCAGCTGCAAATATTAATGAAGAATTGAAGACTAGTGGCATTAGCGTATTCAACGAAGCTACCGATATTGCAGAACATGCAGAATCAGCAGATATCGGTATTTCTACTGTCGAATTTGCAATTGGAGAATCTGGTAGTCTATGTATGGATGGTTATTCTTTTGAATCCCGGTTGGTTACTATGCTGCCTCCTATTCATATTGCTTTTCTAAATAGCAATGCAGTTGTTCCAGGGATTACTGAGGCTTTTGAGACAATTGCACAAGTTTATGAAAACGGCTATGTTAGCTTTATTACAGGTCCTAGCCGAACAGCGGATATTGAACGTGTTTTGACTATTGGTGTTCATGGACCTAGCCGTCTAGTCATCATTGCTGTTGATGAAGCTCTCAACGGAGGTGTGAATTAATGGAAACGAATAATCGGGATATTAAACGAGAAATTGATGATAAATTAAATGACCAGGTTCTGCGTGGTGCTTTAGGCCGCTTTGCAGAAGCCTACCCTATCGCTCGCGCCAAAGCTTACGAAAATGTTGATGATGTTGAAGCGCTAAGAGAACAATTCAGACAAATGAAAATTGAAACTGTCAATAATATTGATGCAATAGCGGATCAATTTGAAGCCTCAGTCACGAAACGCGGCGGTAAAGTATTTCGGGCTAAAGATGGCGAAGCAGTTAAACAATATTTGATTGATCTTTGTAAAAAAACAAATGTCAAGCGTATTGTAAAATCAAAATCAATGGCTTCAGAAGAAATCCACTTGAACCATGCATTGGAAGAAGCCGGCTTGCATGTAAAAGAAACTGACCTTGGTGAATGGATTATCTCGCTGGCTGGTCACAAGCCATCTCATATGGTCATGCCTGCTATCCATTTAAATAAAGAGCAAATTGCCGAATACTTCTCTAAAGAACTTCAGCAAGAGATTCCTACAGATATTCCGTTTATGGTCCAAGCAGCCCGTAAGGCATTACGAACTGAATTCTTACAAGCAGATATGGGGATTTCCGGTGCTAATTTTGGTATTGCTGAAAATGGTGCCATTGGATTGGTTACTAATGAAGGCAACGCACGCTTGGTCACTACTCTCCCTAGAGTCCATGTAGTCATTATCGGCTATGAAAAATTAATACCAAAAATTCAAGATGCTGCTCCTATCCTAAGGATGCTGCCGCGTAATGCTACTGGTCAAAGAATGACAAGCTATATGACTATGACAACTGGACAAACTCCAGTTATGGTTAAACAAGATGGAAAATGGGTTGAGCAACCAAAAGAACTGCACGTTATCTTGATTGATAATGGTCGTCTTAAAGCTGCTAAAGATCCTAAGTTTAAAGAAATATATAACTGTGTTCGCTGTGCTTCTTGTTTAAATGTGTGCCCTGTTTACACATTAGTCGGCGGTCATGTATATGGTCATATTTACGCTGGTGGTATAGGCGCAATTCTTACAGCTTTCCTACATAGTATGGGTGATTTCGAAAAAATCAATGAATTGTGTATTGGCTGTCGTAAGTGCGTTTCAATCTGTCCAGGAAAAATGAACATACCGGGACTCATTGAAGAACTGAGAGCACAAAGTGTAAAAGAAAATGGTTTACCATTTGGTGTTAAAGCGGTATTTGAAAATGTTTTAGCAAATCGCAAAGTTTTCCATACCTTACTTCGCTTAGCAGCAATTGGTCAAAAACCTTTCCAATCCGGTAAAGTGATTCGTCATCTTCCTCTATTCTTTGCTGGATTGGCTAAAGATCGCAGCCTACCAGCCGTTGCCGATGTTCCTTTCCGTGACCGTGTACAGAAAATTACTAAGAAAATTGCCAATCCTAAAAAACGTGTGGCATTCTTTAGTGGTTGTAATATCGACTTTATCTTCCCGGAAACCGGCGAATCAGTTTATAAAGTCTTGCATGACCTTAATATGGAAGTGGTATTCCCAGAAGATCAAAGCTGCTGCGGTAAGCCAGTTCTTGGTATGGGTGACCGCGAAACAGCAAAGCGTATTGCCAAAAAGAATATCGAGGCATTCGAGCAAACCAATGCTGATGTTTATCTGGCAGCCTGCCCTACTTGTACAGAAACCTGGCATGAAACTTATGTTGAGTTATTGCATGATGAGCCACAGTGGAAAGACCGTATCGAAAAAATCGCTCATAAATTCCGCGAATTCAGCCAGTTTGTTTCCGAAGAGTATGCTAAATCTGGACGTTTAAATAAAGCTGCTGGTGGTACAAAAGTAACCTATCATGATTCTTGCCACATGAAACGCGGTCTTAATATCTTCGAAGAGCCTCGTAAACTGCTCGAAGCAGCACAAGGTTATGACTTCGTTGAGATGAAAGATTGTGATAAATGCTGCGGTATGGCTGGAGCTTTTGGTGTTAAATACACTGAGTTATCAATGCCAATTCTTAAGCAAAAAGTACAAAATATCAAGGATAGCGGCGCTGAAGTAATTGCTGTAGGCTGCCCTGCTTGTATGATGCAGATTCAAGGCGGCCTTGACAAGCAGCTGCCAAGTGTAAAAATTAAGCATGTTGCTGATATCTTAGCTGAGAACATCAACGACAGATAATAAAAATCCGGTTCCCAATATTGGGAACCGGATTTTTATATTTCATGGTTATTGCTGGCAGTTACATTCTTCAATTATTTCCAAGCGTTCACCATCAGGGCCAAAGAAGAAGTTTATTTTTTTGTTATTTACAATTTTGGGCGTATTAAATAAGATAGGGACTTTTGCGTTTTTCAATCTTTCTGTCGCCAATTCTATGTCTTTAACAACAAAGGCTAAATGATCGATATTACCAGAGGTTGTCCTGTTTTCAGGCTTTGTATATTCAAGCAATTCAATGGTTTTATTTCCGGATTTAATATAACTCAATTTTACGTAATCATTTTGAAAGTCATCAATAAAAGTACAGCCTAGTAACTTGCAGTAAAATGCTATAGAAATGTCGGTATTGCTGACAACAATACCGACATGTGCTAATTCAAACATACTTATTGAAACTCACCTTTACCCATACCAAAGCCAAGTTCTAAAGCTTTGGTGTTTACACTTTCTGTACCTTTTGGAACCCGGTGTAGGACCGCTTTGAGTAAAGATTCTTTAGTAACTATTCCGGTTGCCCCAACGATTGCACCAAGAGCAATGATATTAGCAAACATTGCATTACCAAGTTCTTCACGAGCAGCCTTAGTAATCGGTAATTGTAGGAACTCTGCCTGAATAGAAGGTAATTCTTTAACAAAAGTTGTATCAACAAGCAATTTACCGCCATCTTTTAAGCGCTTAACATATTTATTGCAGGCTTCCTGACTCATGGCTAATAAGATATCTGCTGCAAGAACTTTAGGATAATCAATTTCACTCTCGCTAATAATTACATCGGACTTACTGGCTCCTCCGCGCGCTTCTGGACCATATGATTGAGTTTGAATAGCCTCTTTTCCATCAAGAATGGCTGCTTCAGCCAAAATGATACCTGCTAAGATCAAGCCCTGCCCGCCAGTACCGCTCAAACTAATCTCCCACATTAGGCTTGCCCTCCTTTTTGTTGCAGACGAGCAATTAACTTTTCATATTCAGCAGTATATTCCGGTGCTGCTGAATTGTAGAGTTCGCCAATAATGAATTTGTCTGCCATTTCTTCAGCTGACAATTTTGCAGCTGCTTGAGCAAATACAGCATTATCCCGCTGCCATTGCATCATTTTTTCGGCAGTTCCCATTTTGTTCTTACGTCCAAAGCCAATCGGACATTGCGTAATGGCATCAACTACTGAAAAACCTTTATTTTGAATGGCTTTTACGACTAAATCGGTAAGTAATGTAGCGTGAAAAGCTGTGCCACGCGCAACATAGGTTGCTCCAGCTGCTATAGCCAATTTCGGTATATCAAACGAACGCTCAATTTGTCCAAATGGAGCTGTTGTTGATTTGCTATTTTGCGGAGTTAAAGGTGAAGATTGTCCGCCGGTCATACCATAAATGCTATTATTGAAGACAATCGTAGTTAAATCAATATTTCTCCGGGCAGCATGAATGAAATGGTTACCACCAATTGCCGTGCTGTCTCCATCGCCAGTAACAACGATAACATTGAGTTCAGGATTGGCGAATTTTATTCCTGTCGCAAATGTTAGTGCTCGACCATGTGCGGTATGGATTGTATTAAAATTCATATAGCCTGATGCACGTGATGAACAGCCAATACCTGATACAATAATTGTTTTCTTTTGATCTAAGTCAAGTTTTTCTACTGCGCGCAGGATAGATGCAAGGACAATTCCATTACCGCAACCAGGACACCAGATATGTGGTAGTGCGGTTTTGCGTAAATACTTTTCGATATTTGCCATCTATTTGCTACCTCCTTGTGCAGCAATAATTGGTGCTAAAATTTCATCAGGATCAAAGAATGCACCATCAATGCGATTAACTGGGACAACGCGTTCCATTCCTGCATAGCGTTGAACTTCGCCTACTAATTGTCCATAATTCATTTCTGGAACAATAATTGTATGAGCTTGCTCGGTAATTTTTTTAATCATCTGTCCTGGGAATGGCCAAATTGTAATAAGTTTTAATAAGCCAACTTTAATACCTTGTTCTCTGGCTTTTTTTACAGCTGTAATTGCTGCGCGTGCTGTTCCACCATAAGCAACAACAACAATCTCCGCATCTTCAAGGAAATGTTCAGTATATAAGGTTATATCATCAATTGCATTATCGATTTTGGTATTTAAACGACGAACAAGCTCATCAGCAATTTTTGCATCCTGAGTTGGCAGTCCTTTATATGTATGGGTTAAGCCGGTTACATGATAGTAATAGCCATCACCAAACGATGCCATCGGCGGTACACCATCTTCATCCGGTTTATATGCCTGGTATTCTTCAGCAGTTACAGTCGGTTTTTTACGATCAATGATTTCAAGCTCACTAACCTCAGGCAATTCAACCCGTTCGCGCATGTGACCAATAACTTCATCTAACAATAAAATAACCGGAGTACGATATTTCTCAGCAAAATTAACTGCAGATACAGTTACATGGAAGGATTCAAGAACAGACCCTGGTGATAATACAATCACAGCTCTGTCACCATGAGTCCCCCATCTAGACTGCATGACATCACCTTGTGCTGGAGATGTTGGTAAGCCTGTACTAGGGCCAGCACGTTGAACATTAACAACAACTACAGGAATTTCCGCCATAGCTGCATAGCCAATTAATTCCTGCTTTAATGAAAAACCAGGGCCGCTGGTTGCTGTGATGGCTTTAGCACCAGTCATTGCAGCACCACATACAGCTCCCATACTTGCAATTTCATCTTCCATTTGAATAAATTTACCGCCAAGTAACGGTAGCTCTTTGGCAAGTATTTCGGCTATTTCTGTACTAGGAGTAATCGGATATCCGGCAAAAAATCTTACTCCGGCAGCAATTGCACCTTCGGCACAGGCCTGATTACCTTGCAACAAACGGGCTTTCGTCATTTACTGTCACCTCTGTTGTCCTTAGTTACTTTAATTACATAGTCCGGGCAGCGTAACTCGCATTGCCCACAGGTAATACATTTTTCGGGCTCTTTGACATATACCTTGCCTAATTCGTCAAGATCAAGAACCTTTTTAGGACAAAAAGCCACGCAAATATTACAGCCTTTGCAATATTTGTGAGTAATTATAAGCGCCATATACATTCGCCTCCTTATGAACGCCAGTTCTTTAGCTATTTTGTTTAATATGAGTTTTTTTACAAAAACACCTATTTATTATAACATTAATGCCGATATTTTGATATGTATTTTGAAAAATTAAGTTGCGCAATTTATCTTCTATGTCACCTTACGGCCAGCAAACATAGCTTCAGAATTAATAAAAAAACAAAAAAATGAATAATTATACAAATAAGTGAATATTCTACTATATATTTTGCTGCTGCTTATTCTCGCAGAAGTAAAAGCTTATCAGCTGAATTTGATAATATTATTAATTTACTCCTATCCTGTTCGGATAAGAGTGTATACTCAGTCTGACTAAGGATAAAATAAGCTCTCCCCTCAGTATTCACAACAGCAGCTAATTTGTCAGCAGTAATTTCGCTGCCATATACACCCGTATAAAAGCTAAATCCTGGCCGAAGAAACTTAGCAACATAAACTTCGGATTTTCCATCATAATGTGTTTTAAATGTTTGAGCAATATGATACGAAGTGAAATTTGGCGCTAGTACTGGAAAAATTATAGTAAATAATATTATAGAAACAATAGTCATAGTTACAATCTTGGTTCCAAAAGCCAATCCGATTTGCTTATTCCATAAGAAATAAGCCACAAGCAACATTTGCAATCCTAGCAGAGATGACAGTATCACAATAGTAGTTTGGAGAATGGGAGCTGCTTGAATCCCCCATAGCATTAAAATCACAAGCAAGCTTGTCATCACGAGCGTTAATAGTGCCCAAGAAATATAATGTTTTTGTTTTGGAAAACCTGTCCATAAATGATCAATATACCAGCCAACTATGATTGCTAACGGCGGGTAGAGCGGTAAAATGTATGAAATTAATTTGGTACGTGAAGCAGTAAAAAATAAAAAAATAAAAATAACCCAGATGTTTACAAATAATAATATCTTAGTTTTTTCTCTGCTATTTATTAAAGAATTCCAGACTGCCTGAATCAATAGTGCAGTCCAAGGGAAAAAACCAATTATCAGTACTGGGATAAAATAATACCAGACACCGAGTTCTGGATGCTCTGGTGATGTAAATCGCGTAATGTTATGAAAGCCTAGGAAAGTTTCAGTAAAAGTATGACCGTGTATGTTGTACATCATAAAATACCACGGTAATCCAGAAAGCGCAGTTAAAATAATTCCTGTTACAAGGTTCATTTTTTTTATTTCAGCAATTTTTTTTGTTAATAGAAAATAAAAGAATACAATCCCACCTGGAAAGAGTAAGCCAATTGGGCCTTTGGTTAGAGTGGCCAAGCCAGCGCAGATATAAAATAAATAATAACGTTTCTGAATAAAAGACAATAGACAGGTTGTTAAAAAGAACGTTAAGGTCATATCAGTAACGGCAGCTTTTCCCAAATAGATATATTCAATGCTGGTGATCAGTACTAATGATCCTAATATGCCTACACGCTCATTAAAAAGCTGCTTACCTGAACAATAGACTGTTAGAGCGCACAGTATGGATAGTAAGGCTGAAGGAAATCGTGCAGCAAATTCGTTAACTCCGAATAATTTAAAGGACAGTACAACCAACCAGTAATATAAAGGTGGTTTATCGTACCAGTAGTCTCCATAAATTCGTGGGGAGATAAAATCATTGAATTGTAACATTTCCTTTGGGGTTTCGGCATAGACTGGCTCATCAGGATCAAGCAAGGGAATTGCACCTAAATTTAACAATACAATAAAAGCAGCGATGATTACAATCAACCAAAAACCAGTTCCTACTTTTTTATTCATAATCCGCTCTCCTGAAAAATTATCACTTCAGTTAGTGGCAATTGTCCGATAAGTTCTTATTATTCCTTCAAGTAGTGTCATAGATGGTTTCCACTTTAAAAACTTCGACGCCAGAGAATTTGATAATGACGAACGATAAATATCGCCTTCTCTGGGGGGCGTATAATACTTTCTCATGACGGTACTTGTTGCTTGCTCCATGAAAGTAATAAGTGCATGAATACTTGTTTCGGTTTGTGTACTAATATTGTATGCTGCATTAAAATTAGAAGTAGTCAAAGCCTGATAGTTGGCAGCTGCAACATCACCAGCATAAACAAAGTCTCGGGTTTGATTGCCGTCACCATAAATTGCAATTGGCTGATTAGACCGAATTTTTTGAGCAAAGGTACTAATAACGCCACCTTCTCCATTTGACCCTTGACGTTCACCATAAACATTTGCATACCTTAGTGCCACATATTCAAGACCGTAAATTTGACTATACAAGGCTAAATACTGTTCGACAGCTAATTTACTTGCACCGTAAAAAGATGTTGGGCTTTTAGGTGTATTTTCTGAAACGGGAATCTTGGAAACATTGCCATAGACTGCTGCAGTGGATGCAGCTACAATTCTTTTTACAGCCGTTTTGCGACATGCTTCAAGTACATTAACACTGCCTAAGATATTAACTTGACAATCATAGTCAGGCCTAGCAATTGATTCAGGGACTGTGGTTTGGGCTGCTTGATGCACTACGTAATCGAATTGCTCTCTTCTAAAAAAGCCTAATAACTCATGATTATTACAGATATCCATTTCTACAAAAATTGCTGCTTTATGAATATTCTCAGGCAAACCAGTACTTAAATTATCAAGAACAAATACCTGACATGATTCTTGGATCAGCTTATCAACAATATGAGAGCCGATAAAACCGGCTCCTCCAGTTACCAAGACCTTCATTCATGGGACCTCCTAGTTGATCTGCTTATTAAGAAAGTCGCGTCCAAATACCTTTATCGTATAATATAAACCGATCATGAAGGGTAAATATTCAGCAATAATTCGCCAGGCTACTGCAGCAATGCCAACAGTTCCTGATGGTAAAAAGTCATTAAACAGCAAAACAAATCCACCTTCAGCAATTCCTGAGCCACCAGGAGTAGGCGCAAAGTAAAGTAAAATATTTAAGAAAACCATTCTGCCCATTACGTGCTGCCAATCAATTTCTACGCCCATGCCAATAAATAAAATAGGGACAACGCTATATAATGCCAATAAACTCACAGCCGACTCTATAAACACTCTTAACATGCTAAAAGGAGCTGAGGATAATAAAAACACAGCACCACGAATATCACGATAAATTGAAAAGATATGGCGTCTTCGGTGATAGTTTAATCGCTTCGTTAATCTTACCAGCAGAAAATTAGGAATATTAGTGCGAAATAACCAGATTGCAATAACAATGCTGCTCACAACTACAACAGATGCGATAAACAAAGTTTGCTCGGAAATCCATGGCAACAATCCAGGATCATAATAAAAAACAATGGGAATACACAACAAGAGAAACAAAATTGATAAAAGCGTTCTCACGACTACAAACACAGTTGCTTTGCCTATAGGAACACCAGCACGCCTTAAAAACATGACTTGCGCTACTGCTCCACCTGCCGCTCCGGGAGTTAGTAGCGCTAAAAAGTAATTGCCAAAAACAACTTGGACAGCTTCTCCTAGGGAAATCATCTCGTCCGATATTCTTACTAAATGCATCAGCCGAGTGCCATCTAGAACCAGTCCAATAGCTAACATGATTAGAGCAAGTAAAATCGACCAGGGTTTAAAAGAATTTAAGTGTTTAAAAGTATGGATATCTACTGTAAAATAAATGACTGCTCCAGAAATAACAAGAACTAATAGCATCAACAGAATTAATCGTTGATAAAATTTAGGCATTTTACAACTCTCCAAACGAAATTAACCGTACTTTATTTCTTTGAATACTTTGAGTTACATGCGGGCTGGTTATGGCTGACAACTCTGCTTGCCAGTTATAATTCCAACAGAATTGATTTTCTAGTTGACCATCATCTTCACCAGGGTGAATCATGATTTCCGATGTACCGCTTGGCAAGGTTTTAATAATATTGAGCAGGTATTCTTCTGACAAATTGCCGCCTGCTAACATCCCAAAAAAGTGATCCGGCATTTGTATCCCATGTTCTCTCCCTTTTTGTCTAGCCGCACGAGCCAGCAAAGTTAAACCATTTCTGGCTATTATTCTGCTATAAGAAAATGGGAATTTTCCTGTAAAAAAATAAGCTTCATCAGGAATTCGAATGGCAGCAATCTTATAATCTTTAGCCAGCTCTATTACTATATCAATAATTCCAGGTAATATGTGTAAATGTTGATGGCTATCCAAATGGGTAAGCGTGATTCCTGCCTGAATAACTTTTTCAATCTGAGCTGAAAACTCAGTCTTGATTTCAGTAAGTCTAATTTGCTGCGTAATAAAACGCCACAAAAAATGTGGATATTTAGAAAAGAATTGATCCTGTGCAGTTATTAATGAACGAACTTTTTTTAAAGAGCATACTGGAGTTTCACCAACTAGCGTAAGATGAATCCCAACTCCTAGATGGGGGTTTTGAAGTGCCAAATTGACTGCATGATCAAAATCACAGGCGGTAGGCATAATAGACGTACTCGTTATGATACCCCCCTGAAATCCTTTGATGATTCCACTATTAATAGTTTTATGCAAACCAAAGTCATCGGCATTTATGATCAGTTTTCTCATAAAATTACTCCTATGCTGTTAGAAAAACAAGCATTAGTGGGTACTTTTTCGATTTCGATGGGATCGCTTTGCTAAACTCATCTCATAGCGTTCAATACAATTAATTTCTTCATCAGTTAAGTTATAGATGCGATAAACTAATTGGTTTAAGTACTCATCAAATGAAGTCATTCTTTGTCTATCAATGCCAGCTCCCCCAGTAACCTTACTAACACAGTCAGCCATTGTAAAGGCAAGTCCGGGCGCTTGACAGCTAATTTCATCATTGATTTTAATGGGTAATAATTCCAAAGTTTCTATATCGGTCTGCGCCATTGGCCTGCCATATTCCATACTAGTTGCATGGTAGTAAAAAGCCATCAGACGAGAGTTTAAAATAAGTAATAAATAATCCAGGGTAATAGCATTACTGGTTAAAACAAAACTATGAATATTATTTAAATGATAATAGCCATGCGCATCGATACCGGCAATAATACTATCCCCTGTTTGTCTAATTAAAATTTTTCGTTGTTTGACAATACTTTCTTTCCAACCACCTTTATATAATAGATCGGGGTGTATATGTAATACGTGTCCGTTATAGGTAATCTCATAACGATTCACCTGGCTGCCAGAAATTAATCCCCTATGCCAATTATCCCCAGTCTTCTCTAGAGAAATAATTTCACTTTGTCGGGTTAATGATCTAATGCCAGTATGCCCTGAGGCATATGCTTTCAAAGCTGCACTGTTCAATTCAATCTTTTCGACAATAGAGCGAAGATTTAAATCAAAGAATATTCTAAAACGGTGAAAAGGCTGAGTGGAAAAATAGTTTTGCTCATATTCACAAACAGGATCGGTGTTGCTAAGCTGTTCAAGTGAGGATACCTGATATATTTTCATCATATTTGCTGAACGGATAGCAATATCCGTGCTTTTTTGCAGAATGCAAATAATAGAGTAGCCAGTAGAAGCACTGCTAAAAACATTAGCGTTGATATGAGTAATGATTTTTACGGCAGTATTGTCCATGATATAGCGTCTGATTTTAGAATAATATCGTCCGAGCAAGAAACTGTCAGGAATAATATATCCTAGTTTCCCGGTTTCTTTCAACATTTCAATACCACGCTGGATGAATAGTACATAATAACTCAATTTATATTCTGCCGAATCGATATAGGCATTACGTAAGTATTCACGGTATTGGGGCTCTAGTCTGCCGGTACCCCGCAAGCCAAAAGACAAATAGGGTGGGTTTCCGATTACATAGTCATAATGATTATTCCAAACATTACGAATCTTTTCTGTTATCGAGAGATCGTCTAGACGTTTGAGGCTATCGTAAACGATGATATTGACATTCAGACGAGGCGTATAGCTGTATTTTAATGCAAGGCTGAGTGATGCAACTGCAACAGCTGTTTTATCAATATCCGCCCCCCACAAGTTGTGGTTTAGGATATGGGCATGAATGCCTTGATCTGTTAAATCTAAATCAGGAAACAACAATTTCAGGGGCTCGCGGGATTGAACCAATTTTTTATAGAGTATATCGTAGGCATGTAATAAAAAGTAACCGCAACCACAAGCAGGGTCAAGTATCTTGACCCATGGGTTGGCGATGATATCGCATTCTTCTACTGTGTTTTTCACTATGAATTCGATTGCTTGCTTAGGTGTGTAATAATTCGCTTGGCCACGATGGCTTAAGGCTAATTTTTCATAGATATTTCCCAAAAGGACAGCTTCACGAGGAAGTGTATGCTGCCAATAGCCCAGGAGCTTGATGATCGGAGCAGGGACATCAATTGGCTTAATACTTGTTAAATCAACACTGAGCACATCTTCCAGGGGTGACGAATCCAGTGCTGCTGTCATCATTACATCCAGTTGTTGCTCGCCACGCAAAATCAGTGTAACAATTTTAAGAACAATTGTCGTTGTCTCAGAGAAACCATGCTCTTCTAGCCAGGATGTCAATTGCTTGCAATCATTGTTGATAAACTTCTTCCAGTTGAAGTAAGTCAAATTAGGTCACCTTTCTACAAACTCTACGTGACTGGCATATGCACTATGATTATGGATTGACTCATAATTCTCACACTCAATTTCAAACCATTTAACATCATCTAAATCACGCAATGCCAAGACCAAGTCGCGTAAAATATCCTCTACAAATTTTGGGTTTTCGTAAGCTAACTCTGTTACGTATTTCTCGTCTTCGCGCTTCAGCAGTGGAAAGACGGGGCAACTTCCCTGTGCTTCCATCAGCTTAGCCAGATCCTCAATCCAAATAAATTTATTGGGTTCATGCTTAAGCTTTACCCGCATAAGGCCACGTTGATTATGTGCTCCATACTGAGATATTTCTTTGCTGCACGGACATAGAGAAGTAAAGGGAATATTAACTCCCATAATAAAATCTAAGGGATATCCCTGTGTTAATTTTGCTGAGAAAGAGCAATCTAAATCAAGCATACTTTTCAGGCCACTCACAGGGGCTGTTTTTTCAATAAAATATTTAAATTTAATTTTTAAAAAAGCTGATTTTGCATCTAGCCGAGTTAACGTATCAGTCAGTATTTGTTCCATCTCACGGCTAGAAACAGGTTTTTGGCTCCACTCACTTAAAATTTCAATAAATCGACTCATATGAGTACCCTTATATTCTTTGGGTAGATCTACCGTTAGTTTAATATTGGCAAGCACTGATTGCAATGAACCATTTTTTGTTTTAATAAAAAATGGCAAATGAACATCACTTACCCCTACCTTCTGAATCGCAATACCTCGTTCATCAACTGCATTTTGTACATCTTTCAATTTGGTCACTCCTACCTATACGCTATACCTATTACTTTATTATTCTAAATAAGTAATAGGATCAGGGATACCTGCTTCAGCAAATCCTTTCAACCTAAGAACACAACTGTCACAGGTGCCGCAAGCTGTCTCGCCGCCTCGGTAACAGCTATGTGTCAAATGAAGAGGGGCGTCTAACTGTTTGCCTAACATGACAATATCTTTCTTAGATAGATGGATCAGCGGTGTTTCAATCAGTATGCGCTGCTTATCCTGAACAGCCGCTTTTGTTGAATAATCTGCTAACTGCTGAAAAAGATTGATGAATTCTGGGCGACAATCAGGATAACCTGAATAGTCAAGCGCATTGACGCCAATAAATATACGTTCAGCACCAAGTGCCTCGGCATAACCAAGCGCATAACTTAAAAAGATCAAGTTACGTGCAGGCACATAGGTTGGAGGAATATCTTTGCGATGCAGATCGCCATCAGGTACTTCAATGGACTTGTCTGTTAACGCGCTTCCGCCAAATTCCCCCATATTATTCTCGATCACTAAATGACGGTTAGCCTGATAATATTGTGCTACTTTACGGGCACTTTCTAATTCTACACTGTGACGCTGCTGATAATTAAAACTCAATGGAAAGACTTCATAATCGTTGCTTTTTGCTACTGCCATACACACGGTTGAGTCAAGACCGCCGGAAAGCAATACTACTGCCTTCATGTGGTTCCCTCCTGTCAAGCATTTCAATCTATTTATGCTGTTAAGCATCCAGCATATGAATAATGCTTAGGTTTTTCTCTTTTTCCAAATCAATAAAATCGCCGCTCTTTGTTTTAATAATTGGGCGAGAAGCAATAAAGTGACCCATGTGAATAACTTCTGCTTCACGTCCATCGTTTAACTGAACTATATTTCCGGTAAAGTAATCTCGTACATTATTTAAAAAGACGGCACAAATATTGGGATCAAGCTTATTAAACATCTCGTCCACCATGATCTCGACGACAGCAAATGGTGTTAGCTTATTTCGATAAACACGGTCAGATGTCATTGCATCATAGGAATCAGCAACTGCGACAATTTTAGCAAACGGATGAATTTTGCCGGATGTAATGCCAAAAGGATAGCCGCTGCCATCAAAACGTTCATGATGCTGCAGCACTCCATAACTGACATTATTTGAAACTTCTGGCATTTCGCGGATTAATTTATAGCCAAATACGGAATGTAGTTTCATTATTTCCATTTCGGCTGAGGATAATTTCCCCGGTTTGTTTAATATATCCAACGGAATCTTACTTTTCCCGGAATCATGTAGAAGACCAGCTAAAATTAGTTCATGAAGGTCATTGCCAACATAGCCTAGCCACTTTCCTAATATCCCACAAATAATTGCCACATTAATCGAATGGTGGAATGTGTAGTCATCCTGCCGGCGAACCATATGTAAATGATTAATGACGCCGATTGTACCAGATAATACACTGATTTGTGACTGAGCCAGTTCTTGCATTTGGCGGATAGGAACTTCGTTGAAATAACGAATGTTATCAAAAGCTTCCTTAATGATGTTGAGCGTATTGTCATAATGGTTAAAAAATTGCTGTTGGATCGTTGAATGATATAAATTCGTAGTTTCAGCTGGTTCGCTAGTTTCTTCAAGAATATCAATGAACTTTACACCCAAAAGATTGAGTTTATTGAGTAGGTTATCGCTTAATTGAGTCCCTTCACTTAAGGCTACTCTGCCATTAACCACGATATCTTTACTCAAAACCATTGAAGGAAGGGCATCTGAGATCAGATATCTTTTGCTAATATAGCGCATACCATCACCTTCTACTTTTACTTCATTGGTAAAACCCGTCAAAGCTGCAACGCTGTAACCCGAATATCAGATTAGCTGCCAAGCCATTTCGACTGCTCTTTGTTGAACCAACTTAAGTGGGATGTTATTCTTTTGTGCCAGAATTTTACACTCGTCAAATTCTGGAGATATGTGAACTATTTGTCCTTCACGATAGCTGATTTTAACGTGAACAGTGCCCCAGTCTGTTGAAACATCTATAAATTTGCGTTCTGCTACAGCTCGTTCTACATGATAAAAACGCAGCCCGATTGTGGAGGTTTCAGCAAAGATAATTTTGACTAAATGATCTAAATGTTGCTTATCCGTCAATACTGATAATTGAGTGGCCGGCCGGCTTTTTTTCATCGTAATTGGTGTTAACCAAACATCAACAGCACCCGCTGTTAAAAGTTTGTCAATCACGTACTCGTAAACTTGAGGATTTAGATCATCGATATTGGTTTCAATAACAATCTTGTCATTACCTGAATCATCCGCAACTTCGCCAATATGCATCCGTAAAACATTAGGAATTGTTAGCTCCCAGGTACCTGCACCATAAGCAATCGTATGACTGATGAAATTCTCTGGCATAGCACCAAAGCCGCTGCCTAATGTGGCAATGATTGCAGCACCAGTTGGGGTTACCAGTTCTTTACTGATATCACCACTATAATAGGGAATATTTTTTAATAACTCAGCTGTTGCAGGGGCTGGTATAGGCATCAGGCCATGGTCACAGTTGATAAAACCACTGCCAACATGAAGTTTTGAGGTGTAGATTGCATCAACAGCTAGCCAATTTAGCCCAATTGCGGCACCCACGATATCAATAATTGCATCCACTGCGCCTACTTCATGAAAGTGTATTTGTTCAATTGTTGTTCCATGGACTTTTGCTTCAGCTTCAGCTAATTGATTAAATATTTTCTTACTATCTATTTTAATCTTGTCTGCTAATGTCGACTGATCAATGATTTCCAAAATATCAGGAAGATGACGATGGTGATGTTCTTCATGATGATGCCCATGGTGGTGGTAATGAGTTAGTTTTACATCGACATACGTTGCACTGATTCCGCACTTTTTTACTCGTTCTATAACAATTTCATAGTCTGATACGGGTAGCTTTTTTAACTCTTCACGCAGATATTCTTCTGGAAGCCCCGCATCCAGCAATGCACCCAATAACATATTGCCGCTTATACCTGAAAAACAGTCTAAATATAATATTCTCAATATCATCACCTCATATGATTAATAATACTTGCTAATCGTCCTGCGCCAAAGCCGTTATCGATATTTACAACTGAAATACCTGCAGCACAACTGTTTAACATACAGAGTAACGCTGATAATCCGTTAAAATTGGCACCATAACCTACACTGGTAGGGACTGCAATAATTGGTTTTGATACCAATCCACCAACGACGCTTGCCAATGCTCCTTCCATGCCTGCCACAACAATTAATACATTTGCTTTTTCCATCATTTGCTGTTGTGAGAAAAGTCTATGAATGCCAGCAACGCCAACATCAAAAATTCGTTCAACTTTATTACCCATGATTTCAGCTGTAATGGCTGCTTCCTCTGCAACTGGGATATCACTGGTTCCCGCAGTCATAACAAGAATAAAGCGTTCATCGTCTGAATTGACAGGTTCTCTTTGAACATAGATTAGTTTGGCTAACTCATGATATTTTGCATCTGGAACTATTTTAAGAACTGCTTCATACATCGCTGCGGTAGCTCGGGTAGCAAGAATATTTCTGTTGTGGCGAACTAGATGTCCCATGATTTCTGTCACTTGGTTTATGGTCTTCCCCTGGCAAAAAATTACTTCTGGAAAGCCCTGACGCATGGCTCGATGATGGTCAATTTTTGCAAAGCTTAAGTCCTCATAAGGCAAAATCTTAAGCTTGTCCATGACTTCTTCAAGTGATAAATCACCAGACTGAAATGACTTTAATATTTTAGATAGTATATCCTCATTCATAATACAACCTCCTTAAATTTAATACAGCCAGAATTATAGAAGATATCTATTGCTTATGAAAAAGACTTGGCTTGTCTCCAAGTCTATCGTACTTCAGTACAATTATCATAATCATTGAGGTTGGCTTTAATTTACTAAACAAAAAGACATAATATCCAGTAGGAAATTATGTCTTTTGACACATTCCAGCATTTGCTTATGTTATTAATATTTAACGCAAATGAAAAAAATCCTGTTAATTTTGCAATTGTGTTTGTCGGAATTTTTCAAGTAAAGTTTCTACTGTTTCAATTATTTTTAACTGAGTTTCCTCTAACATTAAGATTCCTTGGTTTAATAATAAAATTTGTAAATTTGTTCTGATTCTGGGTTCTTTAATTGCTGTTTCCAAATGGATCACAGCAAATTCCAGCTGTTCGGCTGTAGCTAATATTTCACTATCAATTAATTTTTCCAATAAAACATAATTATTTTGGCTTGCTTCGCTAGCTTTACTAAATCCTTCGCTTCTGGCATGACTTAACATAAATGAGTTAAAATGAACAGTGAATTTTTGGAACTCAGCATTATTAGCAACATTCAAATCAGTATATAAAACATAGATAATTTTATATACTTGATTAATATAATCATTTTGAGTTTGCATTAAACTTATTACGGCACTCAGGTCAATATCTTTCATCAATTCACCCCCAGCTCCATGTCACTATATACTATTCAGTTTCTTTTCGTTATGTTTACACTCTGAAAATATAATTAGATGGGAGTAAAAGTAAAATACGACATTGCTTACGCATGTCGTATGATTAACAATTAACGATAAGTTAACGGGCTAAAATACTGGCAAGATGGTATACCGAAAGATCAATACCATGCTTCGTCTTCACAGCCGCATCATAAGAAAGTGTAACAATATTACCTTGATGCCAAGCAACTAATTGATTAACCTGATCTTGCAATAGGCAATCTACAGCCGCAGCACCCATGCGGCTGGCCATAATATTATCTGTAGCGGTTGGGCTGCCACCGCGTTGTATATAGCCTAAGACAGTAACATGAGGCTGAAATTCAGTCTTTGAACTGATTTGACTGGCAATATCATAACCTTTTGCAACTCCTTCAGCTACCAAGATAATACTATAGAGTTTACCACGCTTATGACTTTGTACCAAGCGTTCACAGATGGTATCCATATTGAGTGGCTCTTCCGGTAACAGAATAGCTTCTGCACCACAGGCTAAACCTGCCATCAGAGCAATATGACCGGCACTACGCCCCATTACTTCAACAATGGCTACCCGCTCATGTGACGCCGCTGTATCTCTGATTTTATTTACAGCATCCAGTACTGTATTGAGTGCGGTATCAAAACCAATCGTATACTCTGTTCCAGGCATGTCGTTGTCAATTGTGCCCGGAATTACCATAGTGGCAATACCCGCTTCAGCCAATTTTACAGCACCAGCCATCGAACCGTCACCGCCGATGACAATTAAATAATCAATGTAGTGGCTTTTTAATTGCTCTAGTGCGATATCAAAACCTTCAGCAGTCTTAAATGCTTCGCTCCGTGCGGTTTTAAGTACTGTTCCACCATGTTGAATAATACCACCAACCGAATGGTAATTCATAAGATTAAAATCGCCTTGAATGACCCCTTCATAACCTCTTTGTACACCGAAGACCTCAAATCCATGGTGGATACCCTTTCTAACAACTGCTCTAATTGCAGCATTCATACCAGGAGCATCTCCGCCACTGGTTAGCACAGCAATTCTTTTCACCATATTGCCGCCTCCTTATTAACTAAGTACTAATAAATCTGTTAAACCAGAATTATCCATTAATAGATCTTGAGGATTTACTGGATTGATAGCTTACTTTTATTTTATCGATTAGTAAATAGACTAACGGAACAATAATCAAGGTAAGTGCTGTTGAGGTAATTAGACCTCCGATTAGGACCACACCCATAGATGAACGCAGCTCAGCACCTGCCCCAAAGCCAAGTGCAATCGGTATCATCCCAAAAATCATAGCCATGGTTGTCATCAAAATTGGCCGAAGTCTGGTTGTACCTGCTTCGATGAGGGCATCTGTAACAGGCATTCCTTCAGCCCGCAGCTGATTGGTGTAATCAACTACTAATATAGCATTTTTGGTTACAAGTCCCATTAGCATAATAATACCGATCAGTGACATGATGTTAATCGTTTTACCGGCAATGAGCAAACCTAAGATTGCTCCTACTAACGAAAAAGGCAAAGATAACATAATAGTAAAAGGATGAATAAAGCTTTCAAATTCAGCAGCCAAGACCATATAAATTAATACAATAGCTAAAATTAAAGCTTTCGTAATTTCAGAAAATGATTCTTGCATGGTTTGAGCTTGACCTACAAATTTATAACTATAACCCAATGGCAAATTCAATCCGGGCATAATCTCTTTGATTTTATTAATTACTTCCCCGGAAGAAACCCCTACAGCATTAGCATAGACAATAACTTGGCGCTGGCGTGCTTCCCGGTCAATTTGAGTCGGACCAGACGATAAACTAACTTCAGCAATATCATTTAAGCGAACAAAGCTGCCTGATTTTGTTGCTATCCGCAAGTTAGCAACATCGGCAATGCTTAGTCTTGCTTCGGGAATGAGCTGTAAACGAATATCGTAATCACTATCCCCAATATTATATTGATTTTTGGTTGTCATTCCTAAAAACGCCATTTGGATGGTATCACCTAGTGTTGTCGAATCAACTCCGGCATCTCCAGCGCGAGCACTATTGAGCTTAATCTGAATTTCTGGTTCAAATTGCTCAGAAGAGATATCAACATCTGTAGTCCCAGGTATTTGCTTGATGGCGTCAGCGAGATCGTGAGCCGTTTTCGTTAGTAATTCTAATTCCGAACCACGAATACCAACTTGAATAGGACGAGAATCACCCCGACCAATGCCTTGATTACTTTGAACAGCAATTTTTAGACCCTGGATGTCACGAAATTTAATTCTCAACTCATCCATAATATCCATCATATTACGAGAACGTTCATCAGAAGGTATCAAACGCACCCCAATACTGGCTTTATAAACTGGCTGACGTTGAGCGCCTATTGTCATAAATGCTGTTTCTAATTCTGGGATGGCTAATATTTCGCTTTCGACAGGAGCAATTAACTGTTTCATTTTGTCCATTGATGTACCCGCAGGTGCAGATACTACAATATTAAATTCGCCGGAGTCATAAGATGGTTGGAATTCAACGCCAAGAAAGGGCACCAATAAGAAGTTAATAAACAAGGATAAGATCGCTATAGCCACTAATTTTTTAGGCCGCTTTAATGCCCAGATCAGTGTCTCTTTATAAAACTCGCGCATTGCGAGAAAACTTCTTTCCCAACTATCAAGGATTTTTTGCAACCAGCCAAATGGCCGTCCTAATTTTCCAGCATGCACAGAGTCGTGCTTTAGCCAATAAGCGGCCAGCGTAGGAGTCAGTGTAAAAGCAACAAATAATGAAAAGGCAACAGCAAAAGCTACAGTTAAGCCAAACTGTTTAAAAAACTGTCCAATAACCTGCCCCATATTTCCTACTGGCACAAATACCGCTAAAATTGAAAGGGTTGTTGCGATAACAGCCAATGCAATCTCTGTTGTACCCATATAGGATGCTTCCATAGGAGATTGGCCTTTCTCCATGTGACGGAAAATATTCTCGATAACAACAATGGCATCATCGATTAATATTCCAACAGCCAAGCTTAACCCCATGAGAGACATATTATTTAATGTAAAGCCCATGGCTTTCATCAAAAAAAATGTGGCAATAATTGATGTTGGAATGGCGATTGCGCCAATAACAGTTGCCCGCGTATTTTGTAGGAATAAAAATGTGATGATGACTGCCAGTATTCCACCAAAAATTAATGAAACCATAACATCTTCAACATTACTCCGAATATAGGTTGAACTATCCCGTACGGTCGATATCTTGATATCGGGTGGCAACACATTCGCTTGCATACCTGTCATTGCTTTTTTTACTCGGTCAGCTACATCCACCGTATTGGTACCAGATTGTTTCTGAATAGCGACCAGTACGCTAGGTACACCATCTGTTTGAGCATAAACACGTTCTTCCGTCCAACCGTCTTCAACCATGACGACATCACCTAGTTTAACAAGTCGGCCATTCTGGTTGGTGATAATCAGTTCTTTCAGCTCATCAACACTCTTGTATTTCCCCAGGGTGCGGACTGTTAACTCAGTCCCTTTTTCGTTTACCCGGCCACCTGGGGTATTCATATTCTGTGCGTTAACCAAATCCAGTATTTGTTGTAAAGAAATATTGTAAGATTCAAGTTTTTTAGGGTCTGCTAGAAGGTGGATTTCACGGTCGCTTGCACCGAAAACATTGACCTCAGCTACTCCGTCCAAGCGCTGTAGTTCATCCTTTACAATATCAACCGCCAGCTTACGTATTTCACCACGGCTGCGACTGTCGGAAGCCAAACTAAACTGTACAATGGATTGTGCTGTAATATCATAACGCTGCACGACCGGTTCATCAATCTGATCAGGCAGTCTCCTGCGAACACCGGCTACCTTTTCACGCACATCGTTGGCTGCCAGTTTAGGGTTTGTCCCAAATTCAAACTCTAGGGTTACTTGCGACACCCCTTCGCGTGATACCGAAGATAATGTCTTGATGCCTGACACTGAGCTTACAGCATCTTCAATGGGCTTAGTCACTAAACTTTCCATTTCTTCAGGCGAAGTCCCTGTATAGGTTACGGTTACTGTGACAATGGGAAAATCTACATCAGGATATAAATCTATTCCTAATGAAGGATAGGCGTTTAAGCCAAAAACGACCAGTAACATAACAACCATTGTCGTAAAAACTGGGCGCTTAATAAAGACGTTAATCATTTAAACGCCACCTTCCTGTGAAGAAGCAAAGCTAATACTAGAACCATCCTTTAATTTATTCTGTCCAGATGTTACGATTTTTTCTCCCTGCGTAAGCCCTTCAATGACCTCTGCCCAGCCATCGCCGATGTAGCCTAGCTTCAATACACGCTGTTGTACTTTATGATCAGCAGTAACAACAAACACGGTTTTCTGATCTTCACGCATGACCAATGCCCCTTCAGGGATGGCAAGGATGTTTTTGTGAGGTGGTACAGTAATATCTACTTTAGCAAACATACCGGATTTTAGTATTCCTTCGGCATTTGGAATCGTAATATCAGCAGTAAAAGATCGTGCCGGTAAGGCTGCCGTTGGTGATATACGGGTAATTGTCCCGATAAATTCCTTATTTGGAACAGCGTCAACCTGAACTTTGACACTATTGCCAACAGTAAGTTGATTAATTTGTGCTTCACCAATTGTAGCCTTTGCTAATAATGAAGTAATGTCGGCCATAGTAACAATGGGTGTGCCTGCTTTAGCAAAAAAGCCAGATTGAAGCTGTCGCTTGATAATAATGCCAGGGCGCGGAGCGGCGATATTAGCGTTATCAAGTCGGGCTTGTAATAAAGTCAAGTTTCCTTGCGCTGAACGTACTTGTCCAATTGCTAAATCGCGTTTGGATTTTGCAGCATCAAGAGTTTGAGCTGATATTGCTCCCTGTCTGGCAAGCGGCTCCATACGACGATAATCTTGTTCGGCTTGTTCCAAGGTTGCCTGACTTGATAATAAATTACCCTCTGCTTGTACCACTTGAGCCAATAGCTCATTCGTATCTAACATGGCTATTGTAGCGCCAGCTTGAACAACATCGCCTTCCTCAACCAGAAGTGTGTCAATTCGTCCGTCTGCTTTTGTAGAAATATCAGCACTCCATACTGGTTCGAGATTTGCTGAAAACGTAATGACCGGATTTATATCACGTCGAACCACTTGTGAAACTGCTACTGTCACAACTCGTCCCTGTGATGCTTTGCCCGCCCGTTCCTGATTTGCATGAATGTTGGTGTAGATACGAAAGCCAATAATTCCGCATAATACGACTGCAATTAAAGCTCCAATTGTAATTTGTTTTCGTTTATTGCTTATCAATTTGCTGCATCCTCCATAGCCACATATTTCATTTATAGATTCTACTAGCAAAAGAACAATCCTGCTAATTTTTTACATTAAATTTAGGTTAAAAAAAGTGGCCATTAGGCCACTTTGCGGTTAAGTTAATTCTGTTAGGACTTTATAGACGATCTCATCAGGAACATCATTGCGGATAATCGTCTCGCCAATTGAATTGAGAAGTACCCAATGGATTTTTCCGCCGATCGTTTTTTTATCTCTTGTTAATAAGTTCATCATCTCTTGTGCGGAACAGTTGCAGGCTTTAATTGGCAATTGATAGCTGCTAATGATATGACGGACAGCTTCCACCAGGTCGCTGGTACATAGATCTAAATAATGGCTAATGAGCGCAGCACCTATCATTCCAATTGCAACGGCTTCGCCATGATTGTATTTCCCATATCCGGCATTTGCTTCAATGGCATGTCCAATGGTATGTCCAAAGTTCAAAATCATTCGTAATGATGATTCACGCTCATCTTGTTCAACAACACTGGCTTTAATTTCACAAGAACGTTTAATAATATATTGTAATGCATCACTATCACGATTCAAAATCCGTGAGCAATGATCTTGCAAGTATATAAAGAAATTACGATCGGCAATGAGGCCGTATTTGATAACTTCAGCTAAGCCGGTAGATAACTCACGCCTTGGCAATGTAGCCAGTGTATCAAGATCAATCATAACAACTTTAGGCTGATAAAATGCACCAATAAGGTTTTTACCCAATGCATGGTTTACGGCTACTTTACCACCAACACTTGAGTCGACTTGCGCTAATAAGCTTGTGGGAACCTGAATAAAAGGAATACCACGGAGATAAGTAGCCGCTATAAATCCTGTCAAATCACCAACTACTCCTCCGCCTAAAGCAATAATAGGCGATCTGCGATCTAGCCCCATGGTAATTGCTTTCGTGAAAATTGTATTAGCAACATCCAACGATTTTGTCTCTTCACCAGGCTTAACTAAAAATAAGTCTGACTCGAAACCAGCAGCAGATAAAATTGAACGGACTTGTTGACCATAAATAGGACCAACATGATCATCTGAGATAATTAAAACTTTGCCTGATAATTTAAGTTGCTGCAATATCATTCCCAAATTGTCCAGGCCTTTGTGGTCAATGTGTATTGTATAACTGGAGTTGCCAAGGTTGATATTAACATCGTCCACGCAAATATCCCCCTTGTCTTAAAAATGTGATAATCATGTCACTAACTTGTTGCGGCGTTTTTTCACTGGTATCAATCGATAAATCCGCGCTATTATAAAACCCAGAACGTTCCTGCAGCATTTTAGAAACGATGGCTTCACGGTCAGGCCGGTCTAACAGGGGACGGGAATTACGTCTGGAGGTTCGTTCTAAGATGACATCAAGTGAAGCTGTCAGTGCAATAAGTACACCATTACTTTTTAGGCGGGCAATGTTTTCTGGCATCAAAACAACTCCCCCGCCTGTTGCAATAACCGTACAAGTATAGCGGGATACTTTAGCAATGACTTCCTGTTCTTTCTGGCGGAAAAATTGTTCACCGTAAACCGAAAACATTTCAGAGATTGTCATGTTGTTTTCATTTTCAACTTTTTGATCAGTGTCAATAAATGGGCGACCAAGCCGGCTTGCTAATAAGCGGCCGGTGCTAGTCTTGCCTGTACCCATAAAACCTATTAACACGACATTCTTCATCTGATTCACCTGCCGATTCTTTCGCGGTAGTACTTGATTGAAGCCAGCATATCTCCTAAGCTGTCGCCGCCAAATTTATCGGCTAATGCTTCAGCGATTACAATTGCGGTCATAGCCTCACCAACAACAGCTGCAGCTGAAACGGCGCAGACATCACTTCTTTCGGTATTTGCCATCACCTGCTCGCGGCTTATAATATCCACAGAAGCCAGGGGTGTCATTAATGTTGGGATCGGTTTCATTACAGCTCTAATGACTAGTGGTTCTCCATTACTCATACCGCCTTCTACGCCGCCGGCATGATTGGTCTTACGGGTATACCCGGTTTTTTTATCGTAAAAAATCTCATCATGAGCCTGACTGCCTGGTAAGTTTGCGTAAGCAAAACCATCACCGATTTCGACTCCCTTGATCGCCTGAATGGACATCATGGCAGCCGCTAAACGGGTATCCAAGCGACGGTCCCACTGAATATGGCTACCCAATCCTGGAATAACATTGAGTACGGCTATTTCAAATATTCCGCCTAAAGTATCACCGCGCTCTTTTGCAGCATGGATAGCTTGTTTCATCCCAGCTTCAGCCACTGGATCCAGGCAGCTTAATTCAGAGTCAGCTTTTTTTTCTTTAATGGACTGATAATCAACGGAATGGTTATCGATTTTCACGCCGCCAATGTTGGTTACATGTGATACGATCTCAATCCCGCAGCTGGCTATGAATTGCTTGGCAATAGCACCAACCGCAACTCTAGCAGCAGTTTCCCTAGCGCTGGCACGTTCAAGGATATCACGAATATCTTCACGTTCATATTTTTGAACTCCAGTTAGGTCTGCATGACCTGGTCTTGCTGCAGTGACTGGACTTCCCTGTGGCTTTCCGCTTACAGACATCCGCTCTTGCCAATTTTCCCAATCTTTGTTACGGATTGAAAGCGTGATTGGACCGCCCAAAGTTTGACCGAATCGGACCCCTGATAAAATTTCGACTTTATCCTGCTCAATTTTCATACGGCCACCACGTCCATAACCTTGCTGACGGCGGGCTAGGTCTTGATTAATTGCTTCTATATCAATTGGTAACCCAGCGGGAAGTCCTTCAATAATAGCTGTAAGGCCTGGTCCATGCGATTCACCAGCAGTTATAAATCTGATCACAACATCACCTCATACTTTTATTACACCAAGATTGTCCAATTTCTTAGACTTCCGGTTCATGTTAGCATATCAATTTTATAGAGTATGGTTATATAAAAAATTGCGCTAACCCTATTTAGAGTTAGTCGCATTGGTAGACTTTGGTTGTTCTGGTGTACCAGTTGGTACAGTGCCATAAGAATAAATAATAACAGTAATCTTACTTTCTAAATTACCCAATTGAGATTGTACGGCCATATTTATCCCCGCATTAAACCGTGGTAATTCTTCAAGTTTTTTTAAAAAGCCTAACGTCTGAAAGTAATTGCCCTTTACCAATAATTCCAGCGGGATTTCCCGATAACCATTTTTATTGATCACTTGTGCAGGTTTAATTTTAATAAATTGAATATTGCTGTCTTTTGCTGCCTTCTCGACTTCCAGAATAAATTCGCTGATTTCAGTGTTATTAGGAAGCATTTTATTTACTAAAGTCTGTTTTGCGGCTAGCTCCTGCTCATATTGACCAATATTAGGATGTGCATTTGCAAAAGCTTCGATAATCTGAACCCGTTGACGTTCTGTTTGCTGTGTGGCCGTCAATTGACTAATTCGTTCTTGCTGCGGAATTAAAACACAATAATAAAATACTATTATTACTGTAACAATACCTGCAGCAAAAAGCAATACTTTATGTTTATCTGTAATATTTTTTTGTGAAAAATTCACCATTACATCCCCTTGATTTTAACTGATAGTTCGAAACTAGCCACTCCAGTAGTTTGGTTGGTGTTGAATTTCTCAGCATTTAATAAAACGGTGTCAACAAATAATTCATCTTGTTCCAGCTTTTTTATGAATCCAGCTAAATCAGGATAACTTACAGCCATTCCTTTAATTTTTAAGGAATTTTTTTCAACTAAACCAACTTCAGTTAACCAAACGTTGGGGGTTGTTAGTACTCCTATGTGGGTCATTATGGAATGCCATGATTTGCGCTCTTGCGTCAAGGTTACTAAAATAGCATTTTTAGCATTAATTTCCTGGAGTATCGCATTGGTTGCTTGCATTTTTTCCTGAGTCGGCTTCAGCAATTCATACTGAATACGGGTATCATGAAGTTTGCTTTCAAGATTAGAAATGGTAAAAAAGCCATAACTATAAATAGCCAATAAGATGCTGGCAAATAGCACAGCAATCACAGTGAAGATTCTGGTAAGCGGCAATTTGGGCTGGCGTTCTTCTGGGGGTAATAAATTTATACGAATCATCGTTGACCTCCGCGTAAGGCTAGTCCAACAGCTACTGCAATGCGTGGGGCAATATCTTTAATATACTGATGATCATAGGAGACAGAATAGTCAACGATATCGGCTGGATTATGAAGCAAAATCGGAATATCCAGCAAGGCATTTAAGTGCTGGACTAAATTATCCAAATTGGCGCCACCGCCTGAAATAATGACCTTTTCGATATTTGCTTCTTTATTTTGAACTTGATAAAACTCAACCGTACGTCTGATTTCCCTAGCAAGTTCTTGGACCAAAAGTAACATTTGATCATGAATATCTGAATACTCAAATGAATGATTCACCGCAGGTAATAATCCTTGTTGTCTTTGTTTTAGTCTTTCTGCTTCGCTCACATCAAGATCTAAGGCATTCATGATGACTTCAGTAAATCGCTGTCCGGCTAGTGGAATGATTCGCGTCACTGTTGGAATGCCTTGTTGGTAGACAATAATTTGGGACATATGATGACCGATGTCAACCAGAATGGAATTCTCCGCTTTTACGATTGAGCGATATAAAGCAAAAGCTTCACCATCGACGGCAATCGGCTTTAGTCCAGCAAGTTTTAATACAGAAACTAAAGCATCAATATGATATTTAGGCGCTGCTACAAGTAAAACTCGCATTTCCAAGCCATTATTGGCAGCGCCAATAATCGAAAAATCATAATAAAAGCTATCTGGCGCATAGGGGACGTATTTTTCCATATCCCATTTGATTGCTTCTTTTAGCTCTTCTTCAGACATTTGAGGGAAAACTACTTCGCGGATAAAAATAGCTCGGCCACCAATTGCGATCACTGCTTCACGGCTGGAAAAACCACCTGTAGAAAGCTGATGCTGTAATATTGAAGTAAGTTCGTCAGGCTTTACTAATCTTCCATCTTCAAAGAGGTTGTCAGTAAAATCGGCAATCGCAATTTTAGTCACAACAGGACGCTCATTTTTTAGGCTTATCTCAGTAAGTTTTAATGATCCTGTACCGATATCAATACCTAAAACCTTATCTGATTTTTGGATAAGCTTGTTTTTTATCCTATTCCATAATTTACTATTCTGCATGGTGTTTGGGTCTACCTCGTACGATTGAAATGGCTAGAGTGATTGCTGACATGATATCGACATTAAATTGCTGTTCCAACGATTTGAGCCGCGTGTACGTCTCACCCCGCTCAGTTACGATATAGCGAGGAGGCAAATAATTCAGTGCTAATGCCGCAATATCAAATTTACACTTGTCACAACTACAAATTCCTTCGTGACGGGCAATGATGTTGTCAAGTTGATGCAAAACCAGGTCTTCCATATAATTTTTTAACTGCATGTAAGTCACCCTCCTCATATTTAGCTATGATTTTTCCAAGCAACAATTGTTAGCCCACGAACATTTGCAGGCAGATCAAAATAGCTCGCTATTGCTGGATCGTAAGTAATAGTACCACCTGAGTTTTGCGTAAGTTTACTGCCAGCAATGGCAGTGCCTGTTAGTGCACTGTTGATACTCAAGTCATTTCCTGCATATACGACAGCTTTATTTAACTGACTATTGCTATTTACAGTAATGTTACCGTTGGCCATAATAAGAGCATTACCTGCCATCGCACGATTCAATAAGATATCCTTATTGGAAAAAAGCTTAATATTACCGGTTAGTTCAGTACCGCTATTAAAGGTTATCGAGCCGTTTGCAATTAGGGTGATATCACCAGCTATCGTACCAGAGATTATAATATTTCCACTACTATAGATTATTGTTGAATTGCCAGTACTAGTACTAAACGTACCACCATTCATCATGAAATTACTATTTATAAAATAAACTCCGTTTAAGGATTTATTGCCGCTGTCAAAAGTTTGCCCAATACTCTGATCACCGTTTGAATACTCTGCACTGGAAAATGAAACAGGTATTATCGGATTATCAAGACTGGTCAGGTTATAAGTAATCGTTCCCTTAATAGTACCATTCTTCGTTAGATTTTGACTATTTCCTTTTAAAGCTACGTTGCCTTCAACAAGATCATTAATGACCATCTGGCTACCAGAGATTGCAGCATACTGGAAAAGCGATTCAGCTAAATTTACACTTATTACTAACTGGCGCTTTGCTTTATCAACCTGGCCGATTGATATAATCGTCCGGCTGCTGCCACTTCCAGTAACATACACTTTATAGGAACCGATACTACTGGTATGTTGGGATGAAGTTAATGTATTAACAGCTGAAAGCTGGTTTGTATTCGTATTATTTAAAAAAATTTGATCTGTTTTTAATTTGACTATCGCATGCTGTACACCAGATTCAGTGAGATACTGGGCAGCAATGCCATCCCGAAAATTTTTTGATGTATCTAGCTCAGTTATACTCAACAAATGAGAGGCTGTCACTATAACGATCAGCATGATCATCACGATCATGGCGACAATACTGACCTCGCCACATTCAGTAAAAATACCTTTATTTACATCATTCCTCATGGCAGTATGCTCACCTACTTTAGCTATGGGGCTACTAAATTAGCGGTGACTGCAGTCTCAATCGAAAATTGCTGGCCGGTATTTGTATCCAGTGCTGTTAGAGCAATATGAATCGTTTTAGGCTTTCCAGCAGAATTATTTACAAGGGACGTAAATGTGCAGGAGCTGATCGTGATGGGGGAAGTTGGGCTACCACCTGCCACAGGTTGAGCACCGCTGCCATCGTTCTTATTTCGTCTGATGGCATAGGGCTTTGCAGCAGTATCATAAGTATAAGTGACTTGTGGTGCATTCGGACTATATTTATCACTAAAGAAACTTAGCTGTTTGCTTCCGGAAAGGGTGATGCTTTTAGCATATTGTAGATCTCTGACAATACTATCAACAGCGAAACGGGCATTTTGCTGCAATTCGGTTTTGCTGGTTTTTATTTGCCACTCGGTCAGAGATACACCAAGTACCTGTACGGCAACTTGCAACAATAGCACTGTAAGTGCAAGTGTCAATAATAATTCAACCAGTGTAACTCCTTGTTGAGCTGCTAACCTACGCTTTATAGCAGTGAATACCATGCAAAGCATACTCTTCCTCCTAGCTTAAGGATTGGTATCGTATAGCATGATAAATTGCAGCAGATGGTCATTCTCTTGCTCATGCCACTGAACAGTAACCGTCACTTTTGCAAGTTGATTATCTTCTTCAGAGACTTCTGAACTTGTGGTGATCAAGTAGTCAGTATTATTGATATTGACTGGATTAGTCTGAGCAGTGTCTTGCCAGGGAATGTTCGAATCAATGATGTGAGTGACCCAAAAGTTCTTATCTTGCGTCTTTAATAGCTCCAGTTGTTTTTGTGCCAAATTAGCTGCTACCGTATAATCAGCCGCAATGTTAGTTGCTTTTGTTCCGAGAATGGATAAATTAAGGTATGCAACAAAAGCCAGCCCAATAATCATGGTTGCAATGAGTACGCCAATCATCATGAACCCATTTTTCTGCGGTGCCAATTTCCCCGGCTCCTTTACGCAGTATTATTCGATTCGGATTCTTCCTACGGCATCGACAATCACTCGTTTGGTTTTATTACCACTCATCAGTGTTACTGTTGTGCCTAGAGCATTATTGGCATACCCGTTGAGTCCAAAATTGATCGCACTGTAGTAACCAGAGATTTTGACGGTACTGGGAAAGAAATACTTCTTGATAATGACTGCATTGGATTTGATAAAATACCCGTAAGGAGCAGTTGTATAAAGATTTAACGTTGGCTGTGCATCAGCAAGAATAAACGGATTTGTAGCCCCGGCTGTTAGATTTAGCGCATTCTGCTGCATCCAGCGCATATCAGATGCCAGTTGACGAGCAGCAATATCAAGATCACGCTCACCTGTTGCTGTGTTCAATCGAGGTAAAGCCAGTCCTGCTAGCAGCGCCAAAATTGAAATGACAATCAGCAATTCAATGACCGTAAAGCCTTTTTGTTTCACAGAAACCACCGTATGTAGAGTTTTAATAAATCAACACCATATAACAAGCTTATCCATGCTCCAATCGCAATAAATGGACCAAACGGGATAACATCCTTACGACCTCGTATCTTTAGTGCCAAGATTATTACGCCAAAAACACCACCTAGTATGAAGGCCAATAGCAAGGTCATTAACGTATACTGCCACCCTAGCCACAAACCAAGCGCGGCAGCAAATTTAATATCGCCCCCCCCCATTCCCCCGCGACTTGCCATCGCAATAATGAGGAGCAGACCACCACCAATTAACGCCCCTAGGAGCATATCCACCATGCTGGTATACTCGACATAAAAGAACGTAGTGATTCCAGCGTAGTTCGCTAAAACGTTTATGTAATTGGTAAATAAGTTTATAACTACACCAGTTCCTGCCAGCCAGATAACGACTTTGTCCAGGATAAGCTGGTGATCATAGTCAATATAAGTAATGACAATTAAAAAGGACGTTAGAATAAGTGCTTTAAATAACTCTGGGCCTAAGTGGAATTCGTTGAAGCAGAATATAAAGAGAATGCCAGTTAACAGTTCAACTGCAGGATAGCGGAAAGTGATAGGTGTGCCACAGTTGCGGCAGCGGCCACCAAGGATAAGCCAGCTTAGGATTGGGATTAGATCGAGCGTTTTAAGCATTGTATTACAATTCATGCAATGTGATCGAGGCTGATTGATTGATTGACCATGAGGTAATCGATAAATGCAGACATTCAGAAAGCTCCCTATACAGAAACCTAATAGTGATAAACATATATATAGCAAAACAAATCTCCTTACCAGATAAATGTTCATGTTCTAAAATGGGCGATGCACCTTCCATCGCCCATTCTACATTACAAACTAATTATTTACTTCTAACGTCTTCTGCAACGTAATTGGTTGAGCCGACTGTTATGACGGCTCGAAGGCTACCACTTACTGTGGCTAGCGCATATGTTGCATCAGCAGCTAATTTGGTTTTTGTAGCTTTAAGATATATTGATTGATCTGTTTTAGGTGTAGTAGGTGCTGCAGCTAATAATCCTGCTCCTGTTAGTTCAGTTTTGGTCTCAGATCCAGTAGCACCAATGCCAGTGGGATCTGCGCCGCCATTTGCAGCCTGATACATAGCAATCGCACTATCCATAGAACGTAAATCAGCGGTGACTTTTCCTGTATTTGCAAGCGCTGTTGAATCTGAAAACCTGGGTATTGCTATAGCAGCCAAGATACCCAAAATAGATATTACCACCATTAATTCAACCAACGTAAACCCTTTTTGATTACTCATTCTTTTTCTTAAATTTTTAATCATGTAAAAGTCCTCCTAGTTTATTATTAATTTTTTATATATAACACACTGTAAAGTACAGTGAATCATATTAATTGTATTAGTTGCCAATATGGGTTGCCACGTCAAACATAGGTAAAGCAATGGCTAATATGATAAGACCAATGATAATCCCTAAACCGCCAATTAAGATAGGCTCTAATAAGCTGCTAAGTCTACTAACCGTATCATCCACTTCGCTTTCATAAAAGTCGGCAATTTTATCCAGCATCTTGTCGAGTTCCCCTGTTTCTTCCCCTACAGCCACCATTTGAATAACCATTGGAGTAAAAATTTTACTGGTCCCCAAGGGAGTTGCCAGTCCCAGTCCCTCCCGAATACTGGTTTGCGCAGCTGATAACGAGTTCATAATCACCATATTGTCAGTTGTCTTTTTGACAACCTCTAAAGCACTAATAATAGGAACACCACCACGTAACAGTGTGCCAAAGGTGCGGCTAAATCTGGCAATTGCCACTTTTTTTGTTAGCATACCAAATACAGGAAGCTGCAACATAAAGGGATCTATTAAAATGCGATATTTTGGTTGCTTATACGCATAAGTAAGACTAAATAGGAGTATTCCAACCAAAACGATCAAAAAGGGCCAATAGTTTTGCATAAAACCACTGATCATTAGTAATATGCGGGTTGGTAAAGGCAATTCAGCTTTCATGCTGTCAAATAATTTCATAAAAGTTGGTAAAACAAAGGTTAGGATAAAAGCTACAGCCAATGCTGCCATAGATAAAACAACCATTGGATAAGTCATAGCCGACTTGACTTTTTCATTCATTTTATGTTCTTTTTCATAATGCGTTGCTAAGCGGCTAAGCACTTCATCAAGAACCCCACCAACTTCTCCTGCTTCAATCATATTGATCATAAGCGTGGGAAATATATTAGGATGATCCGCCATGGCTTGAGATAATCCTTCACCTTCTTGAACCTTTTTCAGAATATCACTTAATGCAGACTTAAGTTTAGAATGATCAGTTTGTTCAATCAGAGTGTTTAGTGAAGTGATTAGGGACATACCTGCATTGATCATGGTGGCGAACTGCCAACATAATATGGCTAAATCTTTCGTTTTAACTGTTTTTAGACGATCAAAGGAGGCAGATATTGACTGTTTCGGACGTTGCTCTTTTATTAGAGTTATATAATAGCCTTTATCACGAATAAAAGCAGCAACGGCAGCTTCACTTTCGGCTACAATAGTACCCGTCAAAGGTTGCCCGGCCCGATCTTTCGCTTTATAGGCAAATGTTTTGGCCATAGAGAACTCCTGTCTTGCTTAGTAATTGACATACCGATCACAGACTGTTGCATAAGCGCATAAACGTGTCTTGGTCCATAGACCGGCTTAAAGCTTCCTCATAAGAGATAATACCGCGACGGTAGAGATCGCGCAAAGCATTATCCATCGACTGCATATTAAGCTTGCCGCCAGTTTGGATAGCAGAGATAATCTGATGAGTTTTACCTTCACGAATGAGGTTCCTAATGGCTGGTGTTGCAATCAGGATTTCCAATGCTGCAATCCGACCAGTTTCGTCTACCCGTGGCAAAAGTTGCTGTGCGACAATGCCTTGCAATGTCAGCGATAGTTGAATGCGGATTTGTTGTTGCTGGTAAGGTGGAAAAACATCAATAATCCGATCAATTGTCTGAGCAGCATCCCCGGTATGTAATGTAGCAAAAACCAAATGTCCGGTTTCCGCAGCAGTAATTGCTGTTGCAATAGTCTCCGGGTCACGCATCTCTCCCACCAGAATGACATCAGGATCTTCGCGCAAGGCGGCTCGCAGTGCTATGGAAAATGAACTCGTATCTGCATGAAGCTCACGCTGATTAATGATGCATTTACTGTGTTTATGCAAATATTCAATTGGGTCTTCCAAGGTAATAACATGACAAGAGCGGGTTAAATTGATAAGGTTGATCATTGCCGCTAGAGTCGTTGATTTACCACTGCCAGTAGGGCCAGTTACTAGTACAAGGCCGCGTGGTTTTAAGGCTAATGTCTTCAGAACTTCTGGGTGGCCGAGCTGTTCTAGTGTAGGGATTTTATCTGCTACCAGTCGGATCACGATGGCAATAGTTCCTCGTTGACGAAAGGCATTAACCCGAAAGCGGCTAAGTCCAGGAATAGCATAGGAAAAATCCAGTTCGCCAGTTTGGTCAAATTTGGTTCGCTGCTCAACTGTAGTAATCGCTTCCAGTGCCGCCCGAGTATCGGGCGGCATAAAGACTTTACGATTGGTAAAGATTAAATCTCCATTGAGGCGTAATGCAGGTGGTACGCCTACTGTAATATGTAAGTCGGAAGCTTTGCTTGCAACAGCTTCCCGTAATAATTCATCCATCATCTAGTGCTGCCCCCACTATATATTCGAATATGCCACACGCATGACTTCTTCAGTGGTCGTTAGACCGGCCAATGCTTTATCAATTCCATCCTGTCGCATGGTGATCATGCCTTCCTCGCGGGCTACTTTAGCCAACTCATCACTTGATGATCGTTTATTGATCAATGTCCGAATTCGTGCATTAGTTGGCATAACTTCATGGATGGCCATACGCCCACGATAGCCACTATAGCCACAGCGAGCGCATCCCTGTCCTTTATATAGCGTAACAGTTTCAGCATCTGGCAAACCTAAAAATAAATGCTCGGGTGTATTAGGTTGGAGCTTGTACGATTTCTTGCAATCAGGACAAATAAGTCGTACTAAACGTTGGGCGATAACACCTAGCACTGACGATGCAACCAGAAATGGCTCAACAGCCATATCCAGTAAACGTGAAATAGCTCCGGGTGCATCATTAGTATGTAAGGTGCTTAAAACAAGATGACCTGTCAAAGCAGCTCGGATCGCGATATCAGCAGTTTCATTGTCCCGGATTTCCCCCACCATGACAATATTAGGGTCTTGGCGTAAAATCGATCTGAGACCGCTGGCAAAAGTTAAGCCAGCTTTTACATTAACTTGTACCTGATTGATTCCATCTAAGCGATATTCCACTGGATCTTCAACTGTAATAATATTTTTTTCCGGCTTATTTAAGCCTGTTAAAGTTGAATACAATGTTGTGGTTTTTCCTGAACCAGTTGGCCCTGTAACCAATACCATTCCATAAGCCTGATTAAATAACTGGCTGAAATTCTTTTCGTTATTTGTGCTAAAGCCAAGTTTTTTGACATCTAAGATAATCGATTTTTTATCTAAAATGCGCATAACGACTTTTTCACCAAAGATCGTCGGCAATGTGGAAATTCGCAAGTCTATTTCGCGATTAGCTTCCTGAAATTTTATCCGTCCATCTTGTGGTAACCGCTTTTCTGCAATGTCCATATCACTAATTATTTTGATTCGTGAGACAATTGGTGGATGAGTATGGGGAGGAAAAGTAGCGGTCTCACGCAACACGCCATCAATCCGGTAACGAATACGAAGAGCATTAGCCTGTGGCTCAATATGAATATCGCTGGCTCGCTCTTTGATAGCCTGACTAATGAGAGAATTTACAACATTGATAACAGGCGCGTCATTAGCTGTTTCAACCTCAGCAATATCGGATACGTCTTGAATATTAATTTTGCAGACTACTTTATCGACAAGTTCCTGCACGCCGTATGATTCACTAATAGCTTGCAGAATTTCCCGCTCTGATGCAATAACTGGGCTGACATCACAACTACAAACCATTCTTACATCATCAATGGCATAGAAATTTGTGGGATCGACCATGGCCAGAACGAGTTTTTTACCTTCTTTCTTAATTGGAATAATTTGATATCGTTCAGCCAAAGTCTGGGGAATTGCTGATGCTATTTCACGACTTACTTTCATATCCGCTAATTGCACATGCGGAACACCAAGTTGAAATTCCAGAACCTCAATCATGCTTTGCTCAGTCACATAACCCAGATTGAGCAGTACTTTCCCGAGGCGTTCATTGGTCTTTTTTTGTACACTCAGTGCTTTTTCCAGTTGCTCTTGTGACAACAATCCTGCTTCTATCAGTAAATCACCCAGCCGTTTACGGGTTCTTAACACAGTTTCACCACCTAAAAATAAAAGTGCAACCGAAACTAAACACAATCGCTTATGTTTAATTGGCCGGTTGCACTACTTGCTCCCTTCAGGCTCAAAGTGCCCACGTTCGTCCTGAAATTCATAGCTCCAAAAATATTAAAATTATTATACTGTTATATTCGCGTTTTCAAGACAACTTCCTGCAGATTTCTGTTAATAAACTATTAAATTTTACAAAGATTTACACTTGGGTTTCACAAGCTGATCATACATGATATTAATGGGTGCTGGCTGGCCAGTCCACAAAGTAAAAGCTGCTGCTCCCTGCTCCACCAGCATTCCAGATCCATTAATAATTAAATGCCCTAATGCTTCCGCTTTTTTCAAGAATCTTGTTTTTTCTGGTGTATAGATTAAATCGTATACAGTAATACCGCTTTTTAGGAGCGACCAGTCGATAGTGGGCTCCTCCTCAATATGTGGGTACATTCCGATCGGAGTAGAATTCACCAAAATATCACAATGATGTAATTGAGCGTTAAATTCAGCTGATGGCCAAAAATATGCTTTAATAGCTACCAGCGAGGAAAAGACATCCACTAACTCACGCGCCTTTTCTGGGGTACGCACCCCAATAGCGATTTCTGATACTCCTTGCTCGATCAATCCCCATACTACGGCCCGTGCAGCACCACCTGCACCTAATAATACGACTTTTTTTTCTGATAAAAGATTACCTTTTTTTAATAACGGCTGGATAAAACCGATCGCATCCGTATTGTATCCGTATAATTTGTTATCTTTTATTAGAATTGTATTGACTGCTCCTACCATTTCAGCACTTTTATCTAAAACGTCAATATATGGTATAACAGCAATTTTATGAGGAATAGTCACATTGACACCGACAAATCCTAATGCTTTTAGGCCTTCAATAGCTATTGCAAGCTGATTTGGATGAACTGGCAATGGAATATAGGTATAATCTAATCTAGTGGCAGCAAATGCTGCATTTTGCATTGAAGGTGACATTGAATGCTCAACAGGCCAACCCAATATGCCGACACATTTTGTTTTTCCGGTAACCATTATAAATCAACTCTTTCTTATATAAATAGTTGCACTATATCCAAATTATATTAAATCTTCAATTAAGTAATATTAAAGATTGTTTGAAATATTTCCTTCTTCGAAAAAAGCACGATAATAGGAATTTACAATATTTACTTGCATGAAAACCTGTCTGTCACTTAAACTAACAATGAAAGGGGGTTTGCATGATGCTAACCTACCGTATTATTATAAATGGTCAACAAACTGACGATTTTGTAACTGGAGAAACGTACATTGACGCCTACTTTGCTGCATCCAATCTGGTCCCGCCTGCCTATAAAAAAGATTTTAAGCTTGAAAAAACAGAATCTGAATAGGTTCTAAACTCCATTCATAGATCTTACGAGTATTAGACAAATTAAGAAAAGATTGAATTCAAGATGGGTTTCCTTTTCGAAGGAGGTACAAAAGCGTGGGCGGTAAAACTTATGATCAATTTAAAAGTCTCCAAAAAGCCAGAAAGATAAAAGAAAATAAAGAACAGAAAAAAGAAACTGAAGATAAAAAATAGGGTGGTATTTGCCACCCTATTTTTTAGGCTTATCTTAACAGAATTTATGAGAAGGTCCTTATTTTCCAGTGATACAATGACGTTAAAAGTACGATTGGAGGCTTGCAATGAAGAACATTACACTTACTAACGAAAATCGTGGAGATGCAATTAAAAGCATACAGAATTTTTTTCTTATTGAAAGAGATGAAGAGATTAGTGATTTTCAAGCATCAATGCTATTAGATTTTATTCTTAAGGACGTTGGCGTTTATATTTATAATCAAGCCTTGTCTGATTCGCATCAGCTAATGCTCCAAAAAACCGAAGATATATTTTCACTTGAAAGGCAGCCATCTATAGAAGCTCGCCGCTAATCACATTTCCACAATCTGCAGCCACCTGCAATGAACAAGCGTAATGTATCTTTCGGAAGAGTTGAGTGTGTGATTACTAACCCAGGATAGTTTAAGATAGTCTGACCTGCTGCTGGTGAAGTTATCCATGGAATTGTTTCACATGTCCCGGATTTTAATAAAATTATTTATATTGTTCATACTACCCAATTAGAAGTATTAGAATTTAAGAGTAATACCTGCACCAAGGCCCTGGATTGTAACGTCAATATCGCCATCATCAAAATTAAAGCCCTTATATTTATTGTAGCGATAAAATACATTGCATTCTGTATTTTTAGTTATATCATAGCCTAACCCAACTTCATAGCTCATTATGTTACTTCCGGCACCTATGGACGCCCATCCAGTTAAATCTTCAGTGAAATGAGTTTGCCCAACTAGACCCAATTGAAAACTATTTTGAGATTTCTTGTTAGACCCACTTTCACTATAGGTTATATTGCTTGAACTCGAACCAGCATTATAGAACCAGTTCATTTTTGCAGTTTCTTTTGCCCAACCTGCATATGCGGCTATATTATGGTCTATTTGATACAACACATTAATTTCGTATGCGATAAGTTGAGCATGACCAAATTTGTTTTCGTAACTCCACGGAGTTACTTCTTCTATGTAAAAATAGTTTTTTGTTTTATTATCAGCATGTTTATACTGAACCGCAAGTTTATTGTTCACACCATAAGTAATTGCACCGGCAACTTGTTCTTTACTACTATCACTACTAATGTTGGGATTTAAATCAATTGATACCTGCCCCTTGGTGTAGTTTGTTAGTGGCGAAGCGAATGACACAGACGTTATTGTCATTGTTGCAGCTAGTATTGTTAAAATTTTTTTCACGATATTCCTCCAAAGTTTAATATAATAGACAATAGACATCTTTTGACAAAATTTCCACTAATTCCTTTATCTTTTCAAAACTAAATTCAAAATAAAAAAGACCCACAGCTATTCCGGTAGGATAGCTGCAGGACTTAGCACATTTAAACGCTCAATTACTCTGCTATTGGACTAACTTCAAAACTAATGATCTATAAAAGCTAGATATTTTTCGCTAGTACACTGGCCTCTAATCCTTGTTTATCATATAACTTTGCGCTATCACTACTTTTATGACTATTAAAACCATATCCATAACTGATATTCCAGTCGCTTGAATCAATCATAGTAGTTTTAACGAAGTGCTTGCCTGTTTGGAACTGTATCGGCTAGGCCTTACGTAACCTAATTTGCTGCAATTAAGACCTATTCTTGCGCTAAGCATTGATTTAATTACTCTTTAAGTGAAACATTTTATCTCTAACTTTTATTTGTAAATCCTGGAAGGGTTAAAGATTGTTTTTGTCGAAGTTACATTAAAAGAGGTGTAATCAACAGTGCTTATGCCAGCACAATACAGGAAAGAATTCTCATTATAACTTCCTGCCAATTAGACCTGATATATTTACACTGATTCAAATCTAATTCATGACGGTTATAAGTCTTATAAGATATGCTAACCCGGGAAAATCCTCCTTATTATAGCGTAATTATACTAATATTCTTTTTATAATTTAAGCAGCAATTGCATCATAGAATCAGAACAAGGCATCAAGTATTCTAATCTTAATCAAAGCGACGCGGTCATAGGTTTTTTTCTTAATTGGTATATATCTTGCTGAATGAGTCGCTTCAAGTTATAAACTAAGTGAAAGGAGAAAATTATGCCACGAGTTAAACTGGTAGATATAATTGATGAACTTAGTATTGAAACTAGAACAGCATTGTCTGCAGCAGTTAAAGAAGTTATTCCTGGAGCTATATTTGACGAGCGAGTATTGTTTAGAGTTTTTCGAAAGGAACTGGACAAGAAATGCCATCGTTGGGAAAAAGTTCGAACTTCATGTGTTGATCCGGATTGAAAAGGATGCCCGTTTAGGGGCATCCTTTTTTCAGCCTTTTAGTATAGAACGTAAAAAGTGATGACGCTACCATGAATAAATCGCAAATCTATATTTCTCAGCTTATTCCCTATCCATCCTGCTGATTTGCACCTACGTTCTTAAATAGCACAAAAATCCGTTTTTGTCGTGCAAAAAATCCAATTTGAAGAGGTACAGGCTATATTCACCTTTCTGGAATCTGCCTAAATAGTTTTGAGTTGCCAGCTATAGGTTTGAATTGGAAGGTCCTCATATCGAATTCCTTATTATAACTTTGGTATGCTCCAGTATACTCAGCATATTGGGGTATAACTTCTTTATAATTGATATTAAAAGTTATAACAAAAAAACTAGAAATTAGATTTTATCATTAAGTTTCTGTTTCCTAACAAAAGCTAGACAATTCTGACCGGATGATTGTCTCACCACAATTGAAGGCGCCATTGGACTTTTAAATCCCATAGCTTTACAACCATAAGGAAAGTTCTTGTCCCAGGTAACATAATAATGATGACAGTCTGTACACTTTTGCTTATTGCTCATACATGTTTCTAACTAAATGAACCATCATTTAATAAGACCCTTAGCCTTTAATAGACGAACTGTCAACCGTTCAATCTTACGAGTGATTTTAGTACCAATGAATTCATTGGTGCTAAGTGGAGATACCCAGATTGTAAATAAATTGAGGCGATTACCACCTAAAACGTCAGTAAAAAGCTGATCCCCTACTACGGCAATCTCTGTCGGCTTAAGTTTTAATTGAGCAATGGCACGCCGAAATCCAGTTTTAGCAGGTTTATAGGCTCTGGGTACATACGGAACGCCTAATAGTTCAGCAATATGTTTCACTCGATGTGTCATGTTATTAGAAAGCAGGCAAACACGATAACCTTGCTGTAATAAATTTTTCATCCACTCGATAATTTCGGGCTGCATACTGGGGCTGTCCCAGGGAATAATCGTATTGTCTAAATCAAAAATTACACCACGAATACCATTTTGTCGTAATTCATTCAAATTAATATCATGTAATGATTTCGCAATATAATTTGGTCGTAGTAATTCCATAACTAATGCCCCTCCGTTCAAAAGACGTTGTTTACATTACTGCGAAGTTTTATTGCTTCGGCAATATGTAGTTCCGTGATTTTATCCGACTGGGCTAAATCGGCAATCGTGCGCCCAACCTTAATAATTCTGTCATAACTCCGAGCACTAAGATTCATTTTGGTAAAAGCTTGTTTTAATAAATTTTGCGCTTCAGGAGTTAAGGTACAGGTTGCTTTTACATTTTTATGTCCCATTTGCGCATTACAAAACAGCCCGTACTTAAACAGCCGACTTCGTTGGATTACTCTAGCCGCTTCTACGCGCTGACGTATGAGTGTTGAACTTTCAGTGATCGCATCACCAGTTAATTCGTGGTAATCTAAGCGCGGAACATGAATATGAATATCAATACGATCCAATAATGGTCCGGATATTTTCTTTGTATAACGCCGCACTTCATTGATGCTGCAAACACATTGATTGGAGGAATCTGTAAGAAATCCACACGGACACGGATTCATCGATGCGATTAACATCAGCTTTGCTGGATAGGATAATGATGCATTGACTCGTGATATCGTTACTTGCCCATCTTCTAATGGCTGTCGCAGCACTTCCAATGCAGCTTTAGAGAATTCAGGCAGTTCATCCAAAAACAACACACCATTATGGCTCAGTGTCACTTCACCCGGACGGGGAATTCGCCCACCACCAATCATTCCTGCATCGGATATTGTGTGATGTGGGCTGCGAAATGGTCGATTTTTGATTAGTCCAGTACTACTTAGCAGACCTGCGATACTATAGATTTTGGTAATCTCCAGTGCCTCTTGATTGGACATTGTCGGTAAAATTGAATTGATTCGCCGCGCCAGCATGGTTTTCCCAGATCCCGGAGGCCCGACCATCAATACATTATGCCCGCCTGCTGCTGCAATTTCCAGAGCCCGCTTAGCAGCGAACTGACCTTGTACGTCAGCAAAGTCTTCAATAATAACCGTGTCTGGCTCGCCTATGGGATCTTTTTTAACTGGATTTAACGTATGGTCGCCTTTGAGAAATAATATAACATCAGTTAGGGTATTTGGAGCATATACAGTCAATCCGTCGACCAATAGAGCTTCATTCACGTTATCTGGTGCTACAACTAGGTTGACTATGCTGTTTTGCAATGAGTTAATCGCCATGGGTAACAAACCGGTGATACCTCGCAGTTTTCCCTCCAAAGACAGTTCGCTTACAAAAAGATAGTTCTGTGCTACAGTGGCATCAATTTGTCCACTTGCTGATAATATTCCAACCGCGATAGGTAAATCCAAACCTGAGCTATCCTTTTTAATATCCGCAGGTGCAAGATTGATCGTAATTCGACGCGTCGGAAATTCAAAACCAGAATTCTTAATTGCAGCACGAACTCTTTCTCTCGATTCGCGAACTGCAGTATCCGGTAATCCTACGATATCAAAAGTCGGTATCCCATTTGTAATGTCCACTTCAACATGAATTAAAACACCATTAAGTCCTAGTGTCGTTGATCCATATGTTTGTGCAAACACAGCCTACCTCCCCATTAAAGGTTTCCCTGCCAGCGTTCAAACAAGGAATGCTCAATATTCAACATATCACATATTTTCCCCACCATCATATCAACGAGAGAATCCAAGTTTTTAGGACGATGATAAAATCCCGGACTAGCTGGAATAATCTTTACACCAATCCGCGCTAGTTTCAACATATTTTCTAAGTGGATAGCATTTAGTGGTGTCTCACGTGGAACTAATAATAACGGTCTGCCTTCTTTGAGTACAACATCGGCAGCCCGCAATAGCAGACTATCGGCAATTCCATTAGCTATTCCCCCCAAGGTGCGCATAGAACAAGGGACAATAATCATCGCGTCTGTTCTAAAGGATCCACTGGCAATTGACGCTGCAATATTATTAACATCATGTAAAACGTCTACTCTAGTTTCTATATCACTTTTCGTCAAACCACATTCATATTCTAGAACCTGCCAACCGCTTTCCGAAATGACTGCATGGATTTCACAACCCACAGCTTTTAATACCTCAATTAATCTTACTCCATAAATTGAACCACTGGCTCCAGTAATCCCAACAATGATTCGCATTTTTTTATAAACCCCTTTTACTCGCCAAATGCGTTAGTAATATGATTAAAAGTAAAAACACCTTGATTTCCTAGAACTACCTCTAATATATCAAACCGACATAAGCAGTTATAATTATTTGAATGTTTAAGATAACACTGTGCTGTTTGAATGATTTTCTGTTGTTTGCGATAATTAACAGCTTCTGCTGGTGATCCATAAGTTGTATTTCGGCGTGTCTTGACCTCTACAAAAATAATCGTATTCTTATATTTTGCAATAATATCAATTTCACCTAATTTAGTCCGGTATTTGCGATGAGTAAGCGTATAGCCTTTGGCGGTTAAATAACGACTTGCTGCTTGCTCACCTAAATCGCCTAGTGTAATATGATTCACCAGTGACCACCTCGACTATCTTATTCCCTAAAAATAGGCAACATCCTGCCTTAAGGATGCTGCCTATTACCAGTAAGCAAAATATTTTTTCGCGATGAGACTAGCGACAGATTTTGTGCATTAAATGCAATTGAAGAAATCTATCTTTCAACAACATCGGCTATATACAAGCGGGAATTCTTGGACAAATCCAATTCAATAAGCTTATCGACATGCCTTTTATTTTCATCAAATAAAATTCTAATAACTGGCTTGGATTTAGCTTCGCGTGAAATGTCTACCACAACGCCGATTTGATTATTATTAAGCCGTACCACAGACCCAATAGGGTATACGGCTATATTGTCCACAAATACCTTGACTAATTCATTGCTAAAGTAAGTGCCGCCTGCTTTTGTGATGATTGCAACCGCTTCATACACTGGCATTGCCCGGCGGTACGTTGCATCTGAGGTTAATGCGTCATACACATCAGCGATAGCAACAATTTGTGCGTATTGATGGATTTCATCTTCTTTCAATCCCCGAGGATAGCCGGTTCCATCAAAACGTTCATGGTGTTGAAATGCGCAGTGCGCCGAAATAAGGCTAATATCCGGATTGGCACGAAGAATATTAAATCCTAAAACTGGATGCTTTTTTATTTCGTCACTTTCTTCCTGTGTTAAACGGCCTGCCTTATTGAGTACCTCTGGAGTCACTTCGGTTTTTCCAACATCGTGCAATAAAGCGCCAACACCTAAGTCTTGGAGTCGTAACTCATCAAACCCCAAACTAATTCCAGTCATGACTGAAAGTACGCATACATTGACAGAATGGGCAAATAAATAATCATTACGGGTTCGCATATCAGAAAAATTAGCCATAACCCCTTTGTTCCGGCATAGCTCATCAACCAGTGTATTGGTTACTTTCTTAGCCTGAGTTGCATCAACTCCACGGCCTAGTCTAATTTGCTCCATAATTTTTTTTGCGTTAGAAACCGCTTCAACTCTTGTTTTCTCACCAATTACATCAGGAATATCAATATCTTGAGTTAAGTCATCTTCCACATAAATATAACTTACATCTAGTTCTTTAAGACGATTGATAAAACGTTCCTGCAATTCAATTCCAGCATTAAGCAATACCATGCCATCAGCATTATATAGTGGCTTCGCGAGTTTCATTCCCGAAGAGATGTTATCAAGTAGAATTCGACGCATGCTAACCTCCTATTTTAGACGGTTTCCCAACCTTTGGTCAATACGGTATACATAAGCTAAAACTTCGGCGACGACGCGATACAACTCAGGAGGAATTTCGCGGTCTAGATCTATAGCCATAAGCATTCCGGTCAATGTTTTATTCTGATAAACCGGAACGGCATTTTTATGGGCAGCTGCTAAAATTTGCTCAGCAAGGTGACCTGTTCCTTTGGCGACAACTTTCGGTGCTGCATTCTTTGCCATGTCATAGGTTAACGCAATGGCTTGCTGACGTTTCTCAAGATTGTTTTCTTCACTCATTTTTCACCTATTGTGTTAATGCTAATATCAGTTACGGTAATGGGTGTACTTTCTATTGCTGTACGAATTTCCGGAATAAATCCATTAAAAAGCTGTGCCGCATTATGATTATCAAGGCCAACCCGTAAATTGAGCTGGTTATCCTTAAACAGACGAAAAATTAGGTCGACAGCACCTGCATTCTCAGTAACTAAAGATACCCGCAGCCAAGTTTCACGATCTAGCTCAGAATCAATGCTGTCTTCTTTCCTATTTTGATGATAAATATGAAAATAAGCCGGATAGCTTTGCTGCTGTTCACCAAAATAGAGCGGTAAAGTGAAAGTTAGCGATCGATGTCCTTCGAAACTTTCAGCATGTTGATTAGTTGAGCTATTTAAAGATTGGCCTAATTGGTCGAGTAATTTACTACTTTGCTGCATCGTTTTAACATCTAATCCAGTTAATTGTGTCATTTGATCCAGTTGTTTTAATAACCATAATTGCTGAATTTCAGGAAGTTTTTGCGCAGCCTGTTTGACTACAGCAGGCATAGCCTCAAATATCGCGGTAAAAAACTGCTTCAAATTTGGTAAATCTTCATCTAAAGATTCAGCATGGATATCGTCGGATAATTGTTGTACTACGGCAATATCTGACCTGGTAAGTTGTTGCTGTTTGGTAAGAAGGATGCTTTGGGCGAATTCTTGTATTACCTGCTTTAAAATCGTGCTGTCAAGCTCAGCTGTCTTGCCTTCATTGTATGCTAGAACTTTTTGAGAGGTTTGACTTGTTGCTGGGTTTTCCGATGTAAGCTCATCAACAACTTGCTGAGATATTCCTGAAAAATTTTTATTGTCAGCTAATCCATCATCTTCGACTGAACTCGCCAATTGTTGCTGAGCTAAAACTTGTTGTTCTTTAACTAGTGGTTTTAGTACTGGTGTGCTGTTGTCGTTCTCTTGGCTTGTCATGGAACCAGGCGAGCTTAGCTGCTGCTTAGTTGAAGGAATATCTGAATCGGAATGCCGGATAGCTGACTCAGGAGAAGTATTTTTTGCTAATGCAGGTGCTGAAGTATCGCTAGCCTCGATTAACGAAGGACTGATACCATCGTTGCTGTTTTCTCTATCAGCAAGTGGAATCGCCAATTGCTTAGTTAGCTGTTGAAAGGCTGTATTTAACTTATTGTTAGAAGAAAATACTGAATTGTTCCACATGGATCTAACTGAATTCGCAGCCTGCTCATGTGTTGCACCATCTAGAAGTTGATGCGCTAACTTTAATAGCAATGTGCTATCTGATTTTCCCGTATCAGCTGATAAGGCTTCACTAGAATGCATGATTGCGGCCTTATTAAGTAATGTCACAAGGGATTCCGGCAATCTTGGTACTGGAGCCGAAGAATCTGCACTTAAAAAATTCAGCGTAGCAGATAAGGTTTTTAGTTGTTCATTTGAGTTCTTTTGCGCTTTTAATAAGCTCGACAACCCTTTTGCAAGATTTTCCTCATCAGGCATGGTTTGTTGCAATATCTGCTCAACGTACGTAATAATGTCCTGAGGCAATTGTTGTAGGATATTATTACGAGTTACCAATGATTTTGCTAATTGTGCTAAGAGACTACTAATTGACTTATCAATTTGCAATTGAGGTTGGTTTGTCGTATCAGTTGTTGTCGTAGCCGTTTGTTGACTATTTGCCGCTAATTTGTTATCTGAACTAACAATGCCGGATAATGGAGTTACTACAGCACTGGTGTTATTGAGAGCTATCTTCATGGCTATTCCCCCCACGATTTAATGGGTTCAAAGCTTCTCCTATGTATTGGACAAGGGCCTTCTTTTTGGATAGCTTTCATATGTTCCGCAGTACCATAGCCTTTATGTTTGGCAAAACCATAGCCCGGGAATCGCTTATCAAGATCATCCATGATAAGATCACGCTCAACTTTGGCAATGATCGAAGCTGCAGCAATAGATGCTGAAATAGCATCACCGCCAATTAATGAAGTCGAATGCAAGCGTAGATTCGGCAGTGGGACTGCATCAATTAATACGGCTTCAGGCTGCGGACATAACGATGAAATGGCGGCATACATGCCTTTAATTGTTGCTTGATATATATTCAGATTGTCTATGTCGGCAACATCAATGACGATATGCGTTGATGCAATCGCCGATTTCGTTATTTCTTTATACAATTCAAACCGCTGGGCAGCAGATAATTTTTTTGAATCATTTAAATTCGGCAAATAATAGCCGAGTGGCATAATTGCTGCTCCAATAACAACCGGACCAGCTAGTGGGCCGCGGCCAGCCTCATCAACGCCAGCAATCAGATTATAGCCTTTTGCGTGTAGCAAGCGTTCATGTTTATATAAATTTTGCACGCGTTCCTTTTCCATCAACGCTGCCAATTGACGTTGCTGCCATTTTTGTAAAAGGCGCACTACCGAAATCCTCGAATCGGTTTTTAAATCAGCAATGATATGTTCAGCTATGGTTTCTTGCGCTAATAAAGATGTTATTTGCGCTACAGTTAAACGTGAAATACTCAAAAATAATCACTCCGAAACTTTATAAACCAAAATAATATACATCTATTATATATTCTTGATAAGTCTAAAAATCCCTTGTCAACCTCCCTAGAAAACTTAGTTTTACCATGACTGATTATCTGAAAGAGATAATCAGTCATAATTCTTATAAATAAAAAGAGAAATAGCAATACTTGCTATTTCTCTTTTTATTTATATATTATTGTATATCATCTAACGTGAAAGCACCGAGTTTTCCGGCACGAAATTCATTTAGTATAATTCTACGTGCTTTTTCTTCATCAATAATACCGCCACTTCGTAAACAGCCACGTTTTTTTGCAATTAATTCTAACAACGCCAAACTGTCTTCAGGCAATGGTGAATTGAGTTTATAACGCTCTAATAACCTATCGCTATAATTTTCGCGTAAAAGTTTTAGAAATTTATCGATTAGCTTTTCCATATCATAAACTTCATCATTAATCGCACCAGTCACGGCTAATTTAAAACCAACTTCTGGATCTTCAAATTTAGGCCATAAAACGCCTGGTGTATCTAGCAGTTCCAAATTTTTCCCGATTTTAATCCATTGCTTACCGCGTGTAACGCCTGGCTTATCAGCGGTACGAACTGTTGCCGTTCCTAACAGTCGGTTGATGAGTGAAGATTTACCAACATTCGGTATACCTAAAATCATGGCCCGCACTGCCCGTGGATTAATTCCTTTAGCAGCTAGATGAGCTATTTTTGCACTAGCTAATTGCTCGACTCGACTCACTAGAGTTTTGGTACCTTTGCCGGTCATAGAGTCTATAGCAACCACCTGTAATCCTTGCTGACGAAACTCATTGATCCATCGCTCAGTCCATTCCGGCTCAGCTAAATCGGCTTTATTGAGAGCAATCACGCGGGGTTTATTTTCAATGATGTTATTAATGACTGGATTAGCACTGCTAGCAGGAATCCTTGCATCCAACAACTCAATCACTACATCGACTAGTTTTAAATGCTCTCGAATCATTCTCTGAGCTTTGGCCATGTGACCGGGAAACCAATTTATATTTATTTCTGGTAGTTCATTCATCAATATCACTCTCTGCAGCTAGTTTGCCTTAAATAGTATGAGATTAAGGCAATGATTTTATGTGATCCAGAGGCCAAAATACCATAACTGCTTTGCCTTTAATCATATCAAGTGGTACAAAACCCACATCTTTAAACCGACTGTCTTCTGAATTGTTGCGATTATCGCCCATTACAAAGATATGACCTTCAGGAACAGTAGCCAACGGATACGAGCCACGGGTTTTTTCTAAAATATAAGTTTCATTTTGAAGTTGACCATTGACAAAAACCCGTCCGTCTTTAAGTTCAATGGTATCACCAGCTACGGCAATAACCCTTTTAATAAAATCCCTGCTAGGATCTTTAGGATAACGGAAAACCAATACATCGCCTTTTTCCGGCGCTTTAAAGCGATAAATAAATTTGTTTACAACGAGGCGCTCGCTATTTACTAAAGTAGGGCGCATCGAAGGTCCTTCCACCATATATAACTCAACAATAAAGTATCTGATGAAGAAAGCCAATACCACAGCAATCAGGATAGATACTACCCAATCTTTGATTTCTTCTCCAAGACTAGTATTACTCACGTTGATTTCCCCCTGAATGAAATGAATAATAGGGACTGCAAAACAGTCCCTATCCTACTAGCGTTTTTCTCTAATACGAGCAGCTTTACCAGTGAGGTTACGAAGATAATACAGTTTAGCGCGACGCACAATACCTCTGCGTGCTACTTCGATTTTCTCAATGCGTGGGGAATGTACTGGGAAAGTACGCTCTACACCTACATTATAAGAAACGCGTCTCACAGTGAAAGTCTCGCGTACACCGCCACTTTGACGGTTAATTACAACGCCTTCAAAAACCTGAATACGCTCGCGGTTACCCTCGACAACCTTAACATGAACACGTACTGTGTCCCCTGGTTTAAAGGAAGGGATATCCTTACGAAGTTGTTCTTGCTCAAGAGCTTGAATGATATTCATTATTATGTTTTCCTCCTTATTTGAGACGTTCGTACAATCTTGTAGAGGACCGTCCACATTACACGAAAAATATTATATCATACGATTACAGGAAACTCAAGAAATATATGGTCACAGTTAACCGTTAAGCCACCATTTCTCCCCAAGAAGTCTATCTAAAATGATAGCTACTGCAGCACGAACAGGCAAATGATTATAATCGCCTGGCCCATAAATAGGCTCCAGAATGTAATCGAATTTTTCCATTACTTCTTTTTGAATTCCCCAGCCTGTTCCAAACAGTAGTAAACAAGGTCTATTTTCATTTTCAATAACCTGACGCAAATGCTGATATGAAACTGTATTTGAATATCGTCTGGCATCAGTTGTTATAATAAAAGGCGCTTCACCTTCAATCTCGGTGATTTTAGTGACAGCAGCTTCAATATCATTCGTTAATTCAATAATACTAAAAGCCTCACGCCGGTCAGGATTATAACTCCCCCCAAAACCATCCTGCCAATAAGTTAATACTTCTTTGGCTAATGCAGCTTGGCTTTCCAGGGGGTGAATAATAAAATAACGTTTGATATCGTATGTACGGGCAGTACGTGCGATATCATGAATATCAAAATTAGTGATCGCTGTTGTAATAACTTCGTCATTTTTATTGTAAATGGGATGATGAACTAACCCGATATAAACTGGAAACATTGTATCCTCAAGCCCTTTCGGCCAAGATCTCATCTAAAAGCTTCTTGTCCTCAGTACTAAATTGTAATTTTTCTAATAAATCAGGGCGGCGTTCTAACGTGTATTTAATTGATTGCTTACGACGCCAGCGGTCAATTTTTGCATGATCACCGGACAGCAAAATTTCTGGCACTTCATAGCCTGCATATTCCCGCGGTCTTGTATATTGCGGATACTCCAATAATCCGTTATAAAAAGAATCATGTTTTGCTGAATCATTGGAACCAAGCACACCAGGCAGCATGCGAGCAACAGCATCTACTACCACCATAGCTGGCAGTTCGCCGCCAGTAAGAACATAGTCGCCAATAGAGATGGCTTCATCAACGAGATATTGTCCAACCCGGGCATCAATACCTTCATAATGACCACAGATAAATATCAGTTGATCATACTTAGCAAGCTCTTTACATTTCTCTTGATCGAAACGACTGCCGCCAGGGCACATTAATATAACGCGTCGATTCTCACTAGGAAAATCAGCCACAATATTCTCAACAGCCCGAAAAAAAGGTTCTGGCTTCATAACCATACCAGATCCACCGCCAAAAGGATAATCATCCACAATACGATGTTTATCATAAGTGAAATCACGAGGATTTACTGTACTGATATCAAGTAATTGGCTTTCACGGGCACGTTTTATAATACTATGACCAAAAGGACCGTCAAACATTTCAGGAAATAGTGTAACAATATCAATCCGCATCGTTATTCCCATTCTTCCTGGAGTTTTACAATCATTTGACCAGCGTCAATATCAATACTGGTCACTACCTTTTTTAATGCAGGAATTAAAATTTGGTGTTTATCTTCCTGATCAACTACATAAACATCATTGCTGCCAGTCTTTAATACATCTGTAATTTTTCCGATATAGGAACCAGCATCATCGTACACTTTTAAACCGATAATATCAAAGGTAAAAAACTCACCTTTAGGCAGCTTTACAGCATCCTTTTTAGCGATCTTAAGTAGTTTGCCCCGCAAACCTTCTATTTCATTCCTGTCATTTAGGCCAACAAATTTAAGAATTAAAAGCTGATTATGATTTTTCACATTTTCAATGGCTAGCTCAGTACCATCATCTAAAAATACACTCTTTAATTTTGCAAAACGCTCTGGAAAGTCAGTTAACGGAATAACACGAACGTCACCCCGCACACCGTGCGGGGTAACAATTTTTCCAATAACAATCATTGATTCCATCTTAGTTACGAAAAGCCAGTACTTTGCCGTCTTCCAGCAAGATCTCGGCATTCATTAGCTTCGGCAAATCATCGCCGACTTTTAATTCGACAATTCTTTCCAAAGTTCCTTGAACAATTTCCGAACCTAATTCCAGTTGAGCAGTTTCTTTGAGCTTATCTAATAGATGATTTTTGAAATCAACACGCTTTTGCTTTTCTCCGTCAATTTGTTGACGGACAGCAATTAATCCTTGAGCGTCTTGTTTTGCTTGTTCAGCCATGATTCGTTTGGCATGGAATTCAATTTGTTGGAGTTCAAGATCAGCTTTTTTAATGTTTTCCTGAATTTCGGCAGCCAAATGTTTTTTTAATTCTTCAGTAACTTTTGCCTTAATCGTTACTGGACATTTTAACGTAATGGTATCCATATAAGGCCCACCTTTTGTCTTTATGCAAACTAGTTATGCTTGCAAATTATAGTTAGATAATTTCAACCGTAACTTTTTTGTTTTCACGGGTGGCGGCAGCTTTCACAACAGTTCGCATCGCTTTGGCAATACGACCTTGTTTACCAATTATTTTGCCCATATCATCAGGAGCTACGCGCAATTCATAAACAGTTGTATTATTTTCGGCTGCTTCTGTTACACTGACTTGTTCAGGATTTTGTACTAATGACTTGGCGATAACTTCCACTAATTGTTTCATAGTTATTACGCCTCTTTCTTAGTGCGCTTCATTTCATCCCATTTTTTCATAATACCAGCTTTGCTGAACAAAGCTTTCACAGTATCAGTAGGTTGAGCGCCTTTTTTCAGCCAATCGATAGCTTTATCTTCATCGATCTTTACAACAGCAGGTTCAGTTGTTGAATCATAATGTCCTAAAGTTTCAATAAAACGGCCATCACGTGGGGAACGAGAATCAGCTACAACCACACGGTAAAACGGATTCTTTTTTGCACCCATACGTTTTAAACGAATTTTAACTGCCACAGAAATCACCTCCTTCGTAAAATATACAGCAAAACTTTATTTCATAAAGGGCAGTTTGAAGCCGCCAAAGCTCTTTTTACCGCCTTTTTGCATGTCTTGGATTTTTTTCATCATTTTTTTAGCTTCAGCAAATTGTTTAAGCAGTTTATTTACATCTTGTACTCTGGTACCACTGCCCTGCGCAATCCGCTTACGTCGACTGCCATTGATGATATTAATATCACGGCGCTCTTTTTTTGTCATTGAGCGAATAATAGCCTCGATATGCTTCAGCTCTTTCTCATCGAAATCAACACCACTAAGCTGCTTTTTAATATTCCCCATCCCTGGCAGCATTCCCAGGATTTGATCTAAGGAACCTAATTTACGAACCTGCTGCATTTGCTCAAGGAAATCATCCAAAGTAAAATCTTCTTTACGAAGTTTTTTCTCCATCTCTTTGGCTTGTTCCAAATCGATCGTTGACTGAGCTTTTTCAATGAGACTAAGTACATCGCCCATACCGAGAATACGCGATGCCATGCGATCCGGATGGAAAGGCTCTAGCGCATCCAGCTTTTCACCCATACCCGCAAACTTAATTGGACAGCCTGTAACTGCTTTTACAGATAATGCTGCACCACCACGGGCGTCACCGTCAAGCTTGGTTAGGATAACACCATCAACGCCAAGCTCATTATTAAAAGACTCGGCTACATTCACTGCATCTTGTCCTGTCATTGCATCAACGACCAACAATATTTCGTGAGGTTTCACCGTTTGCTTGATTGATTTGAGTTCTTGCATCAGCTCTTCATTAATATGCAAGCGGCCAGCAGTATCGATGATAACAATATCACGAGCATGTAAATGTGCGTATTCAATAGCTTGTTCAGCAATAACAACTGGATTCGTATCCGTACTCATTGCAAAAACCGGTAAATCCAACTGCTCACCGAGTACTTGCAGCTGTTTAATGGCTGCCGGGCGATAAATATCGCCAGCTACTAGTAAAGGACGCTTGTTTTGTTTCTTTAATAACAATGCCAGTTTACCCGCAGTTGTAGTCTTACCAGCACCTTGCAATCCCACTAACATAACAACAGTAGGTGGCCGCGATGATATGGTGATGCGGCTTTGAGTTCCTCCCATTAAGGCAGTTAACTCATCATTAACAATTTTTATGACATACTGAGCAGGGGTTAAGCTTTCCATAACCTCCTGACCAATAGCTCGTTCTTTTATTCTTGCAACAAAATCTTTTACAACCTTAAAGTTAACGTCAGCTTCCAATAAAGCCATCCGTACTTCACGCATTGCTTCATTCACGTCAGACTCGGATAGTTTGCCGCGACCACGTAATTTCTTGAATGTTTGCTGCAACCTATCTGCTAAACCTTCAAAGACCATGCTACACCTCCTCGGATTTGTCGATAAGGCTTGCCAGTTTTTGCTTTATTAACTGGATCTCCGGTATATTGTGCAATTCAGTTGGTAAATTGCCAACCAAATCATAAGTGTGTTTAATTATTTGCTGTTCTTGCTGATAGCGTTCAACAAGCTTTAACTTGTCTTCATATTCAAGAAGTATCTGTTCTGCTCGTTTTAATATATCATGCACAGCCTGGCGAGAGACCTTAAATTCACTGGCTATCTCGGACAGTGATAAATCATGTAGATAATGTATTTCCAGACATTGCTGTTGTTTTTCGGTAAGTAAAGCGCCATAAAAATCAAGCAGCAGTCCTATTTTTAAAACTTTGTCCAACATGTTTTCACCTACTTATCCGTCAAGTGAATAACCTTTACATCATGATTATATAGACTTCACTAAGTCTTGTCAAGCTTATTTACTTGTCACTAAATAAAGCTTGAGAAAATTCTTCAGCAACAAATGGCCGCAAGTCATTAATTCCCTCACCAACCCCAATCCATTTAACCGGAAGACTTAGTTCAGCTTTCATACCGACAACAACGCCGCCTTTTGCTGTTCCATCCAGTTTGGTAAGAACAACACCAGAAACCGGCGTGGCCTCACCAAAGATCTTAGCTTGATTGATTGCATTTTGCCCGGTAGTTGCATCTAGGACTAATAAAGTCTCGTGTGGAGCTTCAGGTACTTCCCGACTGATAACTCGCTTAATCTTTTTCAATTCTTCCATAAGATTGGATTTTGTATGTAAACGCCCTGCAGTATCAATAATTAACACATCAGCTTTTTTAGCCTTTGCAGACTGGACAGCATCAAAGGCAACTGCTGCTGGATCCGAACCTTCACTATGCTTAATCACCTCAGCACCAATACGCTGTCCCCAAATCTCTAACTGGTCTATTGCAGCAGCTCGAAATGTATCGCCAGCAGCTAGGATTACTTTATGCCCTTGTTCTTGATAGTAGTTGCCTAGTTTTCCAATGGTAGTTGTTTTACCAACCCCATTGACACCAACAACCATGATAATAGTTGGTGCTTGTAATGCCAGTGTACTTTCATTGACTCCTTCGGACAAAATGGCACTAATTTTTGCTTGTAAGAAGGGTCTTAATTGCTCTGGAGATTCAATTTCCTTACTTTTGATTCCACTACGAATATCGCTCATAAGTTTTGTTGTAGTATGTACGCCTACGTCGGCAGATAAAAGGACAGCCTCTAAATCATCAAGAAATTCATCATCAATTGTGGCATAACCGATAATAAGTTGCTCAATTTTATCAGTAAAACTTTTTCGTGTTTTCTCTAATCCTGCTTTTAGTTTATCAAAAAAACCCATTTTATTACTCCTCCATTAACTAACTTTATCGACTAGTTTAACTGATACAATTCGGGATACACCGGCTTCTTCGATCGTAACCCCATGCAGCACATCAGCAGCTTCCATTGTACCCTTACGATGAGTTACCACAATAAACTGGGTTTTTTGTGAATAGTCTCGCAAGAAATTACTAAAACGTCCCAGGTTTGCTTCATCAAGCGGTGCATCAATTTCATCCACAACGCTAAAAGGGGCAGGACGAAAAGCTAAAAACGAAAATAGCAGTGCGATTACAGTTAATGCTCTTTCGCCGCCAGAAAGCAAAATTAGATTCTGCAATTTTTTCCCGGGTGGCTGAACGATAATTTCAATGCCTGAATCAAGTAAATTATCAGGATCGCCGAGCTGTAATCGAGCTTGTCCACCACCAAACAGACGAGCAAAGATATCGCCAAAATACTCATTGATTTTTTTGAATGCTTCGATAAATTGCTTAGAAATATTTGAATCAATATCTTTTATAATGGTTGCAAGATATTCTTTGGCTTCCATTAAGTCATTGACTTGCTGCTGCAAAAATTGGTGACGATCACACAACCGTGTATATTCATCAACTGCATTAGGATTGACAGGTCCTATTTCAGCAACTTCGCGTTCCAATCGCTTGATCATAGTGGTTAATTCATGTTCCGACTCAGCTCGCCGTAAATTAAAAGCTTGCTCAGGCGTTACTGCATAATGTTTTTCCATGATTTCAATGCAGTTCGCCGCTTCATAGGTATATTTGGTATAAAGAAGCTCAGCCTCATGAAGTCGCGCTAAGATCTCATTATGCTTACGGCGCAAATCTTTAATTTCTTTATCACAATTTTGCAGAGCAGTTAATTGTGATAACTTAATCGAGTATTCATTATCACGCTTTTGTTCATAGAGTAATTTGGAAGCAGCCAATTCACTTTGCAATTCTTTTGATCGGATTAGTTCTTCATTAGCTTGTACAATTTGCTCTGCAATATTATTCTTGTCATCCTCTAATTCTTTGAGTTGTACAGTTAGTTCAGCTAAACTCTGTTCATGCTGCAGACGTGATTGCTCAGTCATCAAAATATTTTGCTGCAATGTTTCAAATCTAATCTTGATATCGGTTAATCTGTCAATAATAAGCTTGCGGTCAGCTGTTAATTCAATAAGGCGTTGTTGTAAATTGCCGGCTTCCTGCTTATTCGTCACATTAACATTCTCAAGAATTGAAATTTCACTCTTATTTTGCTTAATGGTGCTTTCTAATTGAACGGAGTGATCTCTACTATCTTCAAATTCACGATTGATTGACTGTATGGTTTGAGTTAACCGTTCAATATCATGACTGTATTTTCCGCCATGAGCGGATAGCTCAGCCCGACGCACCTCTATTTGTTGTTTTGATTGATTGATATTAAGCAAATCCTGCTCAATAGTTGAATACTCAAATTTAAGTTGTTTAATTTGCTCTTGATAACTACTCACTTCTTGGTTCATTTGCGCTATTTGCTGAGTGATTAATTCAATTTCGCTTGTACGGCTTAAAAAACTTGCCTCGCGGCGTCCTCTACTGCCTCCCGTAATGGCACCACCGATGGTCAATAATTCTCCGTCCAACGTAACAATTTTGACTGAAAAAGAATGTTGTCGGGCAATTTTCTGTGCCGAATCAATATGATCGGCAATAATTGTCCGCCCTAACAAAAATGAAACTACTTTCTGATATTTAGGCTGTACCGAAACGAGTTCCGAAGCTAATCCAATTGAGCCTTCCGCCGCCGCTGCACGAAGTTCATGTTCGCGTGGTTGTACGGGTCTAATTGTATTTAGGGGAAGAAAAGTAGCCCTGCCAATATTTTGTGCCTTTAGAAATTGAATAGCCTGCTTTGCTATATCGTCATTTTCAGTAATAATATTTTGAAGTGTTCCGCCTAAGGCCGTTTCAATAGCCAATACATAGCGGTCACTGACATTGATGATTTCTGCTACTGCACCACAAACACCATGACTCCAGCTGTGAGAAGTTGTAAGGACACTTTTAATGGCTCGACCAAATCCATCGTACTCCGACTGCATCCCTGACAGTACTTTTAACCGTGATCTCAGCTCACTCTGTTTTTGAATTAATAATGTATGTTGATTTTCAATTTGTCGTAACTGATCTTCAAGTTGCTGCTTCACTATGCCAAGTCTCGTCTTCTCGGCTTCTAAATCATTACCCGCAGTTTGTAGATTGGCAAGCTCTGCGGTAATATTTGCATGGCAGTGCTGGCTTTTAATAAGCTGATCTTTGAAATCTACTAGTTCTTTTTCATAAGACAATTGCCGTGCGTTATTCTGTTCTAGCTCGCGCTCCATGCTAACGACCTGGTTTTGCTTACCGACAAGTTCTTGGAAAGAATCGGCCGATATCGTTCTGAAACTTTCGATGGTTTGCTCAATATCCTGAATTTGAGTATAAAATTGCTGGTCTTGGTTCGTCAATTCGGTTAATTGAATTTCTAAATCAGCCAATAATCGTTGTTTTTCCTGTATGGTGTCCTGAACTTGGCTAATTCTGTTATGGCTATCATTGCGTTGTTGTGAGATTCTGGAAATGTCAGTATCAAGGCGGGTTTTAGCTTGGTTAGCCTGTTTTAATCGTTCTTCTAAAACAGAGGCTTGTCCGTTACTCTTTTCAATAGCTGTAACACATTCGTTGATTTTACTGTTAATCGCTTCAATCTTTTCGTCCATTTCAGCTAAATTGATGGAAATTTTCTCTTTTTCAACTTCTCGTAGGTTAATAGAAGTCTCAAAAGTTACTTGATCTTCTGCTAAAGTATTTTTTTGATGAGTGGCACTTTCAATAAAGTGATGATATTTATCCACTTTATTGGATAATAAAGTGACCTGGCAAGCTGTTAATTCCGAATTGACTTCAATAAACTTTTTAGTCTTTTCCGCACTTTCAGCAAGGGGTGCGAGTTGCCCTTCAATTTCTGAGATGATGTCTGAAACACGAACTAAATTTTGTGCTGTATCCTCTAATTTGCGTAATGCTTCTTTTTTTCGATTCTTATATCGTGTGACTCCCGCAACTTCTTCAAATATTAAACGTCGATCTTCTGGTTTGCTGTTTAATACTTCATCAATTTTATTCTGGCTGATAACTGTCATAGCATCACGACCAAGCCCAGTGTCAGCAAGAAGATTATGAATATCTTTTAGGCGACACTGAGCCTTGTTGATATAATACTCACTATCGCCCGAACGAAATAGCCGCCTAGTAATAATGACTTCTTTAAAATCTAGTGGCAGCATCCCTTCTGCATTATCAAATGTTAATGAAACCTCGGCTACACCTAAAGCTCTGCGACCTGCGCTGCCGGCAAAGATAATATCCTCTGTTTTTGATCCGCGCAGGTTTCTCACATTCTGTTCGCCCAGCACCCAACGAATAGCATCAGTGATGTTACTTTTACCACTGCCATTAGGGCCGACTATAGCAGTAATTCCTTGACCAAATTCAATTTCCAGTTTGTCTGCAAATGATTTAAAACCGTAAGCCTCAAGTTTGCGTAACAACAAATAAATCACCAATCCAATACATCTATTCTGAGTACAGCAATATATTCATAATAATTATACATGAAACAATCGAACTAGAATAGCAAAAAACCTGTTTGCCAAGCAAACAGGTTTTAAACTCAGCTCACTAACCTAGCGCGGTTCAACAATAAAGCGAATCGCAGTTCGTTCTTCCCCTTCGATTGTAATTTCAGCAAAGGCAGGAACACTAATAAGATCAATACCATTGGGCGCAACAAAACCACGAGCAATTGCAATTGCTTTTATAGCCTGATTGACGGCCCCTGCGCCAACTGCCTGAACCTCAGCGGTTCCTCTTTCTCTAAGAACAGCAGCTAGAGCGCCTGCTACAGATTTGGGATTTGATTGTGCAGATACTTTAAGAACCTCCATTAGTTAACCTCCTTTAGTGTAAGGGCTTATATCTAAAAGTATTCTGCGTTTTTCCTAAAAATTCCTGCTTTGTAAAATTAAACATGCTCTAGCATAAATTTATTTAATGTATATTTGTCATGATTGTGTTCAATAACTACTTCGCCTAACTTCAAACCATCCTGAACTAAGATAATTCTGTTAAACGTATACTCGCAATGCCATTTGAAAATATTTCCATTATTTAAACCGCGAATTTTAGAAGTATCCTTAATATGATGATGAATAACAATCTCCATTTTATTTCCAGAAAGCTGATCAAAGCACTGTGTGATGAGGATTTTGAATAAATAGCTGTCTACTAACTCACCAAATGCCGGATGATAAGGTCCGCCCAGAACAACTTCACTGTTATCCAGATCTGTTGTCGCTTGTAAGCCGGTACGGATGACTGTAATTCCGTTACGTTCAAATAGTAGCTTTAAATAGCTCGCCCGTTTTACTGCCTGATCTAAAGATAGCGGTTGATATTCTCCTTGATGATATAGCTCAGCTAGTTTCGTGTTGGCAATCACTATTGTAGGGTATATTCTCGCAAAGTCAGGCCTAATTTGCACAGTTTTTATAGCAGTATTGATTAAACTGTTGAAATCTTCACCCGGTAATCCTGGCATTAATTGCAGACCACATTTTAGTGGGTATTGACGGATAACCGCGACTGCATTCAATACATCTTGTGTGGTATGGCCCCTACAAGCCGATTGTAAGACCTTATCATCAAGAGATTGAACACCCAGTTCAATTGTCTCCACACCAAAGGAGCATAAAAAAGTCACAATCTCTGTATTAATGCAATCCGGTCGTGTTGAAATTCGAATGGTGTGGATTTTTCCGTTCTTCAAAACGTTGTATGCTGGCATAAGCAAATCACGCTGAGTGTTAATAGGTAAAGCGGTGAAACTGCCACCATAAAAAGCCACCTCAATTTTGCGTGGCTGGGTGATCATGTTTAAATGTTCTTCAATAGTATTCATAATTTGAGCCGGCGAAATTGGACTTTCTATGCCAGTAATTTTACGCTGATTACAAAAAATACATTCATGAGTACAGCCATAATGCGGTATAAATATTGGAATAATATAGTTTTTCATGACTACCCCTATAGTAAAGCTGGGTGACCTTTAGGTCACCCAGCTTTTAGTTAGCAACTGAATTTAATTTCGTCAAAGCCTGTTTGGCGGCCTGTTGTTCAGCTTCTTTTTTACTTTTTCCGAGTCCAATCCCAAGCTGTTTAGAATTTACTAAAACAGCTATCTCAAAAACCTTGTCATGATCAGGACCTCGTTCGGCAATAATCTCATAGATAATACGACTATCATTATTGCGCTGGACAACTTCCTGCAATAAAGTTTTATAATCTTTGACATAATCACCACTTTCAACTAATGCTAAGTGATTACGTAGTTGATTTAGCACAAAAGCAGAAGCTGCAGAAAACCCACCATCCAAATATATTGCACCGATAATTGCTTCAAACGAATCTGCCAGAATAGAAATTCGTTCCCTACCGCCTGATACTAGTTCACCTTTTCCTAAGAGCAAGTATTGTCCAATATTTAGAGCCGCCGCACGACTAGCAATTGTTGCTTCGCAGACTATAGCCGCTCGAGCTTTAGTAAGTTCTCCCTCAGGTAAATTAGGAAACTGCCTGAACAAATACTCACTAATCACTAAATCTAAAACTGCATCACCAAGAAACTCCAGACGCTCGTTGTGAATTACACCGGCACCTTTAGTCTCATTAGCAAAAGAAGTGTGAATGAGGGCTTGGTGAAGTAGTTCTAAATTAGTTATTTTAACACCTAAATGCTCGCAAAGAGCAACAAGCGCTGACAATCGTTGTCTATCTAATCTACTGTTCATAGCTGTTAGGGCTTATACTTTTTAACCAGAATTGTGGCATTATGTCCACCAAAACCGAAAGAGTTTGAGATGGCAACGTTAACCACTTGCTTACGTGCTTCATTAGGAACATAGTCTAAATCTAAATCACCATCAGGAGTTTCATAATTGATGGTTGGGGGAACGATATCATTGGCAACGCTTAAAACAGATGCAATGGCTTCAATGCCACCAGCTGCACCAAGTAAATGCCCTGTCATTGACTTAATTGAACTAACCGTTAATTTATAAGCGTGATCACCAAACAGTGATTTTATTGCTAATGACTCATTTTTATCATTTAAAGGAGTAGACGTACCATGAGCGTTAATGTAGCTTACATCACTTGGCAGCATTCCCGCATCTTTAATCGCCATTTCCATACATTTTGCTGCTTGAACTCCCTCAGGTGCTGGAGCAGTAATATGATAGGCATCAGCATTAAAGCCATAACCAGCTACTTCGGCATAAATATGCGCACCGCGAGCTAATGCATGTTCCAGGCTTTCAAGAATTACAATTCCTGAGCCTTCTCCCATAACAAATCCATTACGTTCTTTCTCGAATGGTCGAGAAGCTCTTTGTGGCTCATCATTACGAGTTGACATGGCTTTCATGGCACAAAAACCTGCAACAGCGGCTGGTGAAATACAAGCCTCGGTTCCACCGGCTACCATGACATCCGCGTCACCACGTTGAATAATTTTAAAAGCATCACCAATTGAATTTGTTCCTGTTGCGCAAGCAGTAACAACGCAAGTGCTTGGTCCTTGAAGACCAAATGTAATTGAAGTTTGTCCAGCGGCCATGTTGGCAATCATCATTGGAACAAAGAATGGACTTATCCGTCCAGGTCCTTTATCAAATAAAGTTTTGTATTGATCATGCAGTGTATCAATGCCGCCAATACCAGTTCCTACAACCACACCCACACGAGTGCGGTCTGTCTTATCAAGATCCATACCAGAATCTTCAAAGGCCATTCTAGTAGCAGCGACAGCAAATTGCGTGCATCGATCCATACGTTTGGCTTCTTTTTTGTCTATATACTTTGCTGGTTCAAAATCGTTTACTTCACCAGCTATCCGTGTTGTATATTCACTTGCATCAAAACGGGTGATTGGACCAATCCCAGACTTTCCTGCTAATAGAGATTGCCAAAACTCATCTTTACCAATACCAACAGGTGTAATAGCGCCTATACCTGTAACTACAACTCTCTTATTCAAACCAAATCACCTCGCTAATTTATGGCTTCAACTTCTTTAAGAAGTCTAGCAAATATTTCTTTTACTGGTAGTATTTCTTCTATTTTATGAATGCACTCACCCGAAAATACTAATCCCGATTCTACGTCTCCCTGCTGTGCGCGAATAAGCGCTTTGATAATACAAAAATTCTTTGCACAATGTTTAAGACAGGCATCACAAGAATCAGGCACTGGTACAGTACCTTCAATAATTTTCTGAGCAAAAGGATTATTTACGGCTTGCCCTGGGAGACCTACAGGACTTTTAATTAATACGATATCTTCAGCTTTAGATTTTAAATAAAATTCTTTTAAAGCAGGGGAAGCATTAGATTCTACGCTGGCAGCAAATCTTGTCCCCATTTGGACACCATCAGCTCCAAGTTTAAGTACGTCTACAATATCTTGACCTGACATAACTCCGCCAGCACCAATTACTGGAATGTTAACTGCATTTTTTATATCGGGTAGTAAGGATCTCATGGGTTGATCTGTACCAAGATGTCCACCGGCTTCTTTGCCTTCAACAACAACAGCAGCAGCACCTAGTTTTTCGGAAATTTTAGCTACTTTAACTGACGAAACCATTGTAACAATTGGTGTTCCTGACTCTTTACCAAGCGCAAAGACATCACGAGAGAAGCCAGCGCCTGCTACTACTAAATCAATACCTTCATCAATAGCAGTTTTAACAAGACCAGCAAATTGTCTTGCGGCAACCATTGCATTAATTCCAATGATTCCCTTTGTCAAGGAACGAGCTAAACGGATTTCATAACGTAACTCATCAAAAGTCATACCAGATGCAGCAATAAGACCAATACCACCTTCTTCAGCTACGGCTGCTGCCAGACGTGCTGTAGAAATTCGTATTGCCATTCCCCCCTGTATGATGGGGACTTTAGCCACAAGATGGCCAATTTTAAGCTCTGGAAGTTTCAAGAAATAACTCCTCCATTCAAGTAACGCATTACCTTTAAGAAAGTCCCGTAAAAGGAGCTTTCACGGGACTTTCTCATTACGGTAATATCTTTAGCCTTGCTTCTCTTGGTCTATGTAGGTCACAGCGTCTTTTACTGTTTTAATCTTTTCGGCTATCTCGTCAGGAATCTCAATATTAAATTCCTCTTCAAACGCCATAATCAACTCAACAATATCAAGCGAATCTGCACCCAAATCATCGATAAAAGTGGAATCTATAGCAACATCAGCTTCATCAACGCCAAGTTGTTCTACTACGATTTCTTTTACTTTTTCAAAAGTTGTCATGATATTCACCTCCTTCCAAGGGTTTTTACATTACCATACCGCCATCAACATTCAAAGTTTGACCAGTAATATAGTTTGCTGCCTCTGAAACTAAGAATAACACGGCAGCAGAAATATCTTCAGGAGAACCTAACCGACCTAACGGAATTCTTGTTGTTAGCTCAGTCTTAAGTTGTTCCGATAAGATGGATGTCATATCTGTAGCAATGAATCCTGGTGCTACTGCATTAACAGTGATCCCACGTGAAGCCAGTTCTTTTGCCATGGACTTAGTAAAACCAATTACTCCAGCTTTAGCGGCCGCATAGTTTGCTTGACCGGCATTTCCAGTTAAGCCTACGACAGATGTCATATTAATAATTTTGCCGCTTTTTTGCTTCATCATAATACGTGATACTGTTTTTGTGCAATTAAAGATACCTTTCAGGTTGGTATTCATAACGGCATCCCAATCGGCTTCTTTCATACGCATTAATAAGTTATCACGCGTAATACCTGCATTATTAACCAAGATATCAATACGCCCGAAACGATCCATGACTTGATTAACCATTGCTTCGACAGCCTCAGTATTTGCAACATCGCCTTGAACTATGATAGCTTCGCCGCCAGCTAACCGAATAGTCTGTTCAACCTCTTGTGCTGCAGCCACATTGCCAGCATAATTGATGACAACTTTAGCACCAGCCTTAGCTAAGTCAATCGCTACAGAGCGGCCAATCCCTCTGGAAGCACCGGTAATAAGTGCCACTTTACCATCTAAATGCATTTTAGCGAACCTCCTTGAAATAATCAAGGGTTTTTTCTAATGAAGCATGATCTTCTACGTTAAGGTTTTGAACCTCTTTGGCAATTTTTTTAGTAAATCCAGTTAAAACTTTACCGGGTCCAACTTCAACAAATAGATCAGCACCATAATTTGTCATTTCAGCAACACAATCTTCCCATTTAACCGGGCTGGCTGCTTGTTCAACCAGTAACTTCTTAATAGCACCACCAGCTGTTACGATTTTACCATCTACGTTGGCTACCACAGGGATAACTGCATCACGAACTGCAATATTATCCAATTCTACAGCTAGCTGTGCGGCTGCAGGCTCCATCAGTGTACTGTGGAAAGGAGCGCTTACAGGCAACATAACAGCGCGTTTAGCACCAGCGGCTTTAAGCATCTCAACTGCTTTCTCAACAGCTTGAACTTTGCCAGCAATAACGACCTGTCCAGGACAATTAAAGTTAACTGCCTGCACTGCACCAAATTCAGCTTGAGCCTTCTCGCAAATTTCAATAATGATATTTCGATCCAGTCCCAAAATCGCAGCCATACTACCCTCGCCAATAGGCACGGCCTGTTGCATGAACTGACCACGCTTATGAACCAGCAGTACTGCATCACTAAACTCAAGTGCACCAGCTGCAACTAACGCTGAATATTCTCCCAAACTATGTCCGGCAACAATATCAGGTGTTACACCCTGCTGTTTTAATAGCTCATAGCAAATAACACTCATTGTTAATATTGCTGGTTGAGTATTATATGTTTTCCGTAATTCCTCTTCTGGACCATTGAAGCACATGTCCATGATCGAGTAGCCTAAGGCCTGATCTGCTTTATGGAATAACTCCTTAGCAACATCATACCTTTCATAAAGTTCTTTCCCCATTCCGACCACTTGCGAACCTTGGCCGGGGAATACAAAGGCAACTTTCCCCATAGTGATTTCTCCTTATTATCATTCCACAATATTTTTTATATCAGTCATTACTGTTGGTATTCCTTGCACTAAATCCTGAATTATATTGTCGACTGACTTTACGCAATCAATCATTCCAGCTATTTGACCGATCATGACTGATCCATAATCGACATCGCCTTCATGTGCAGCAATTCTCAGTTTACCAGCACCAAGACCTTCCAATTCTTCCACACTTGCTCCACGTTTTTCCATTTCAGAGTATTCACGGGTCAGTTTATTAGCAATAACCCTTACCGGATGACCAGTAGATACACCTGTCACAATAGTTGAGCGATCTTTAGCTTTCAATACAGCTTGCTTATAATTTTCATGAGCAATACACTCCTGTGAAGCAACAAACCGGGAGCCAATTTGAACTCCTTTAGCGCCTAAAGCAAAAGCAGCTACCACACCACGCGAATCAGCAATACCGCCAGCAGCAATAACAGGAATGCTAACAGCATCGACAATCTGCGGTACTAATGCCATTGTCGTAATTTCACCGACATGACCGCCGCTCTCCATGCCTTCGGCAATCAGAGCATCAACACCAGTTCTTTCCAAACGCTTTGCCAGCGCTACCGATGCTACTACAGGAATTACTTTGCTGCCAATTTCTTTTAAGGCTGGGATATATTCGCCAGGATTTCCAGCTCCAGTCGTAACTACTGGAACACGTTCCTCAATAACTACCTGCATAACTTCTTTAACATATGGCGACATCAGCATAATATTGACCCCAAAAGGTTTCGAGGTTAACGCTTTTGTCTTTTTGATCTCATTCCTAAGCGCATCAGGAGGCATATGCCCAGCACCAATTACGCCTAAAGCACCGGCATTTGATACTGCTGCCACTAATTCTGCAGTAGCAATCCACGCCATACCGCCTTGTAAAATCGGGTATTTAATCTTCAATAATTGGCAAATGTTACTATTCAACAACATTTAGTCCTCCTTGCACCATTTTAATACACACGACGCCCAAGTCAGTCCAGCTCCAAAACCAACCAATACCACGGTGTCATCTTTTTTAATTCTACCGTTTTTAGCAGCTTCGTCTAAGGCAATCGGAATAGATGCGGCCGATGTGTTACCATACTTATCAACATTTACCATTACCTTTTCCATTGGAACTTTAAGACGCTTAGCTGCTGATTGGATAATGCGAATATTAGCCTGATGGGGAATTAAGCAATCAATATCATTCGGGCTTAATCCAGCGTCGTCAAGGGCTTTAACTGCAGCTTCGCCCATTATTTTAACAGCAAACTTGAAAACTTCGTTTCCATTCATATGAATAAAATGCAATCTATTATTACAGGTTTCTATAGAAGCCGGCTGACGCGATCCACCTGCTGGCAGTTTTAATAAATCACCGCCAGATCCATCTGAACCGAGCTCAACTCCTAAGATACCATATCCATTTTCTACTACCCCTAAAACAGCCGCTCCTGCACCATCGCCAAAGAGAATACAAGTATTGCGGTCATTCCAGTCAATAATTTTCGATAAAGTTTCTGCACCTATTACTAAGACTTTATTGTATACACCATTCTTAATAAATAAACTACCAACAACCAAACCATAAGTAAATCCTGAACACGCAGCTGACAAATCAAAAGCAGCCGCATTCTTAGCCTTAAGATTATCTTGAACAATACAAGCTACTGACGGAAAAGACATATCAGGCGTAATTGTAGCAACAATAATCAAATCAATTTCATCGGCAGTGATACCTGCATCGGCCATAGCAATTTCTGCGGCCCGGGTGGCTAGATCAGATGTTGCAATCGTTGATTCTGCAACTCTGCGTTCCTTAATGCCAGTACGTTCAACAATCCACTCATCCGCAGTTTCTACAATTTTCTCAAGATCCGCGTTTGTGACAACTTTATCTGGCACATAAGAACCAGTACCAATTATCCCTACTGATTTTTCATTCGCTATCATTGGTTAAAATCCCCTCCTTTGCAATATTCTCACGAATATGTTCAACAACTTTATTGTCGGTAAATTCAATGGCCACTCGAATGGCATTTTTTATAGCTTTAGCTTTAGAACTACCATGACAGATGATAAAGCAGCCATCAACGCCCAACAAGGGAGCTCCACCATATTCCGCATAATCAATTTTCTTCTTTAATGTTTTTAAAGCCGGCAATACCATCAGCGAAGCAACTTTAGTCAAAAAACCACTATCTTTTATAGCTTCTTTTATAAGCTGCATAATAGCACTAGCCAAGCCTTCACCAAACTTAAGCACTACGTTGCCCACGAAACCATCACATACGACAACATCAACAGTTCCGCGAGGAATATCACGTCCTTCAGCATTACCAATAAAGTTAACGGTTTGTAATTGCTGCAGCAACGGATAAGTCGCTAATGCTTGCTCATTTCCCTTAGTCTCTTCTTCACCGATATTTAATAAGCCTACACGGGGGTTTTTAATTCCCAATACATATTCGGCATAAAGTGATCCCATGATAGCACTCTGGACTAAATGTTTCGGCTTACTATCAACATTTGCTCCTGAATCCAGCAGCACCGTCGTACCATTGAGATTCGGCATTGGAGTCGCGATCGTTGGTCGTTCAATCCCTTTTATTCGTCCTAAACCAAACAAGGCGGCTGCCACTCCTGCCCCGGTACTACCAGCTGAAATAACAGCATCACATAATCCTTCTTTAACCAGCTTTGTTGCGATCACAACTGAAGCATCTTTCTTTTTACGAACGGCTGCCCCTGGATGTTCATGCATTTCAATCACTTCACTGGCATGTTGAATGCTAATGTTAAGATCTTTTGTATCACTTTTATCTAAAAACTTTTCTATTTCTTCCTTATCGCCAACAAGTACTATGTCACATCGATACTCTTTAGCAGCTTCTATTGCTCCTAATATGATCTGCTCTGGGGCGAAGTCGCTCCCCATGGCGTCAACTGCAACTCTCATTGAGTATCTCCCTTCATTAATCCAGTGAAACCATAATGAATTTAGCGCGAAAAACTTCTTGCATTTCGTTTCTAGTCTTTACCCAAACGAAATATTTATTGCCTCTTTGTTTAACAACTTCTGCTTTTGCAACTAATTTTTCACCGATACGAATCGGAGTTTTATATTTAATATTAGCAACTCCAGTTACAGCAGCAGGTGCATCTATAACAGCGAGAGCCAACGAGTTAGCCTGAGAAAAAACATAATGACCACGGGCAACCTGAGTTCGTTCAAATACCATTTCTGGAGTAATACTCATGATCGAAATCCCAGTCTTGCCTAATTCCAAGTCTATTAATTCGCCAACAACCTCACCTTTGGCAATGGATTTAACTTTCGTTTGAGCATCTTCAGCCATTTGTTTTGTTCTTTCACGAAGCTCAGGGATCCCAAGCTCTAACCGGTCTAGCCTAATGGTCTGAATGCTAACGTCTAATAATCTAGCAAGTTCTTCATCTGTAAGAAACGGGCTAGACTTAATTCTTTCGATTAATTGTTGTTGTCGCTGTTTTTTTTGTATTCTTGCCATTCCATCACCTAGTTTTATCACTTAGTACTAGAACCAGTTGTTAGTATTTATTATAATCATAAACTAACAAGAATGCAAGTAAAAAACAATGAGCAAGATAGAGTCGTAATAACTCTTATCTTGCTCACACTGGAAAATATTATTCGGCTTTAACTACTAACTTACCATTATAATGTCCACAATCAGGACATACACGGTGTGGCATTTTAGGTTCATGACATTGCGGACATGCAATAAGACCAGGAACAGTCAGTTTCCAGTTAGCACGACGCTTGTCACGACGAGCCTTGGACGTTTTACGCTTAGGTACAGCCATTTATTACACCTCCCTTAACAGCAAATGAGTCAAGCTAGCAACAATACAGTTTAGCTAGTCCTTATTAAAAAATTTTTGCAATTCTGCAAGTCTAGGATCAACGATATGACGATCACAAGAACAGTCGGATCGGTTTAAATTACTACCGCATTTAATGCATAAACCACGGCAATCTTCACTGCAAACAGTGTTAATTGGCTGAGCCAGCAATATACTTTCACGCACTAACTCGGATATATCAATTTCGTCTCCTTGAAAGTAGACGATCTCGTCTTCGTTATTAGCTTCAGACATTTCCGATTCTTGAAACCGTTCAAAAAACGGAATCTCCACGTTAGTATGAAAATCATCCAGACAGCGATCACATTGATAGTGGGCAACAGTGTGAATAGTCCCTGATACTTCAAGTAATCTACCAGTGTTTACAAGTTCGCCTTCAATAGTTACGACATTATCTGCCCATTGGTGCTCATCGCCGATACCCAATTGTTCAGCAGAAGTGACGAATTTAAACATATTCCGGCTACCAATTTCTTTTTTCGCCTGTGTTACATTAATTTTCATCATTTTCCACCTCAACCTTCATCTATTATAGCGACCACCACTATGTTTGTCAAGAAAGTAAAGGTAGGGACGACACGATTTGCGCCCCTACCTTATTTTTTTAGACTAAACTATCCGGGAAACTCATACAGAATGAATCAACATGAAGAATAAATTAAGATACGGGCTCAGACTAAGACTGCCTTAGCCGCCTCCAAATAGACTGCCTGCTTTATATTATACCTTATTGTGCACAAATAACTTTTGTATCACGTGCAATCATTAACTCTTCGTTTGTTGGAACAATAAATACTTTTACTTGACTGCCTTCAGCACTGATTTCACGTGCTTTACCTCGCACATTATTACGTTCTTTGCAAATCTTAGTGCCTAAAAACTCTAAGCCGTCAGCAATCATTTCACGCATGCTGATAGAATTTTCACCAAGTCCTGCTGTAAATACAATGGCGTCAACACCACCCATAGCTGCAACATAACTTCCAATGTACTTACGAACACGGTATGCAAAAATATCTAACGCCAATTGAGCTCGTTCATTACCGTCTTCTGCAGCGCCTTCAATGTCGCGGAAATCACTGGAGACTCCGGAAATGCCGAGAACACCAGATTTTTTATTGATATAATTATCAATATCTTCAACCGAGAAGCCTTCTTTTTTCATGATAAATGGCAATACAGCTGGATCAACATCACCACAACGTGTCCCCATTACCAGGCCTTCTAATGGAGTGAAGCCCATGCTGGTATCAATAACTTGTCCATTTTTTACAGCAGCCACGCTAGAACCATTGCCAAGATGACAAGTAACAATTTTCAGCTCGCTTACATCTTTCCCCATAAGCTCTGCAACACTTTGAGAAACAAATTTATGTGAAGTTCCATGGAACCCATATCTTCTCACACGATGTTTTTCATATGCTTCATAGGGTAAACCATATATGTAAGCTTTTTTAGGCATAGTTTGATGGAAAGCTGTATCAAAAACACCGACTTGCGCAACGCCTGGCATTAATTCTGCACAAGCATTGATACCTAAGATATTAGGCGGATTATGCAATGGTGCCATTTCAATGCACTCTTCTAATGCTTGCATGACTTCTGGTGTAATTAATACTGAACTTGCAAATTTTTCAGCACCGTGAACAACACGATGACCTACAGCTGTAATTTCCTGCATACTGGCGATTACACCATGCTCTGGATTTATCAAAGCATCAACAACCATTTTGATCGCTATGCTGTGATTTTTAATGTCTGCATTAATGATGGTTTTTTCCTTATCAGCAGGTTGGTGAGTTAATACAGAGCCATCAATCCCAATACGCTCCACCAAACCTTTTGCTAAAACAGACTCATCCGTCATGTCAAACAATTGATACTTAAGCGAAGAACTACCACAGTTTACCACTAAAACTTTCACCCTAAAAATCCCCCTAACATATTTGGTTATACTGCTAATTGCGGTATGCAAAAAGACAAATCCAATATTAGCCTATTCGACACTAGTATTATATCCCCTGCAAAAAAGAAAAATATCAGACACTTTTTTATATTTAATGATATTATTTGCAGGATTATTAGATAAATTCCCGAAGCCATACCCAAAATAAAGGAAGCTTCTAAAAGTGATACAACTCACTATCTATCAACAATTTATAAAAGGCAGGAACTATCATGAAAACAGTCGGAATCATAGCCGAGTATAATCCATTTCACAATGGGCATCAATGGCAGATTAACCAAGCCCGGAAATTATCCGGATCTGACTATATTATTTGTGTAATGAGCGGAAATTTTGTCCAACGGGGTGAGCTGGCAATTTTTGATAAATGGAAAAGAGCAGAAATGGCCGTACTGGGTGGAGCTGATCTTATTCTCGAACTACCAGTAGTTTTTTCAGTACGAAGTGCTCAATATTTTGCAGCCGGAGGCGTAAGGCTTTTAAATGCATTGGGTAATGTTTCTCACCTTTGCTTTGGCACCGAGCATCCTGATCTAAATATACTTAAGCGGATTGCCTCTGCAATTGATGATAAAAAAACTCTCGATACTCTCCATAGCAACCTCCAACTAGGACAAACTTATGCCGCCGCGTTAAGTAATGCCATTCATGCATCACACAATATCCCATTCAATATTCTTAACGAACCTAACAATATATTAGCGGTAGAATATTTGCGTTCTATCAATAAATATAGAGCCACGCTGACCCCTATTGCCGTTCCAAGACGTGAATCACATTATCACGATACGATAATCTCCGGCACCTTTGCCAGCGCCACAGCGGTGAGAAAATCACTGTTAAGCCATGCAAGCACATCTGTTCAGAAAGCAATTCCTCCATCTAGTTATGACATCATTGAGCAACTGATAACAACTAACCGCGGACCAGCCAGTGCCGCTAAGCTTGAAAATATTATTCTTGCAAAATTAAGAACAGCAAATTTGATAGATTTAGAACAGCTGCCGGATGTGTCAGAGGGACTGCATTATAAATTGCAAAAATCAGCATTAAATGCTAGCAGTGTACAAGAATTATTAACAATGGTTAAAAGTAAACGCTATACAAACACCAGACTGCAACGCATATTGATCCATACACTATTAGGCATTTCACAGAATGTTTTAAATGAATTTGATCAAACTGGTCCACTATACGCCAGAGTTTTAGCTTTTAATGACCGGGGCCGCGCGATATTAAAAGAATTTAATAAAAACTCCGCTCTTCCGATCATTACAAAAACAACACAATTTTTAAGCAGCATAAGTCGTAACACTGCTAATCTTAATGCCATGCAAAAAATGCTATCCTATGATACTGTAGCTACAGACGTTTATGCATTAAGCTTACCTGGCTCCCCCTGGACTCGAGGTGGTTGGGATTTTAGAACTTCACCTTATTATGAAGGCTAACAGCCATTTTCTAATAAACTTCTGATTTCATCAATAGCCGCTTCAGTTGACTTAGCACCTAACTCGGCACATTCTTCCATCGATTCAAAAGAACTTGGTGGAATATGAGAAATATCAGGACGGATCATCACATTGCAGCGGTGCTGACGATGTTTGAATAGCTCCCGCTCCATAATATCAATAGACTGAATAATAACATCAAACATGTTCGTTATTTTAAACACAGTGCCGGCATGCGCTAAATCTACAGCAATAACGAGCTCAGCACCCATTTTACGAACTACGTCAATGGGTGTTGAATTTACAACAGCCCCATCTACTAACAGCATATCATTCCATTGATAGGGCACGAAAACGCCAGGTACTGACACACTGGCTCTTACTGCTTTAGCTAAATCTCCTTCATTAAATATCACTTCTTGTCCTTTGTTTATCTCAGTAGCAACAATCGCAAGTGGAATATCTAAATCAGCAAAACTTTTTTGCTGGGTTAATAATCGGGTAGTTTCTAATACTTTATCGCCTGAAAATATCCCCATTTTAGGAACCACAAAATCCAGCCAATGTCGTCTTTTCAAATGTTTAGCAAGTTTTAAAATGGTATCCGGGCTGTGGCCGGAACAATATAGCGCTCCGATTAAAGCTCCTATACTACACCCAGCAATGTAATCAATAGGGATGTTTTCTCTTTCCAGCACTTTCAATACGCCAACGTGGGCTAAACCTCTTAACCCGCCAGAACCTAGCACTAAACCTACTTTAGGCCGCATAAAGTCACCTCGCGACAGTTTTTTGAGTTCTTGTATTTTAGTTATATTACCTTCACCATCTCAATATATATTATCAGACCGCCTGGGATGGAGGAGGAGATTTTATTATGAGGATATGGGGCAGAGGCAAACGTTATCGGTCCCGCCTACAAACCTACCTAATGGCTTTCTGTACAGTATTTATTACAATAGCTATGGTAGAATACCCAAAGGAAGCGTTTGACTCGGCCATAGTCGGATTAAATTTATGGTGGAATGTTGTTTTTCCATCCTTATTGCCTTTTTTTATTTTATCCGAAATCCTAATGGGTGTTGGAGTCGTCCACTTTATTGGTGTTTTATTAGAACCACTGATGCGTCCGGTATTTAACGTTCCGGGAATAGGCGCTTTTGCTATGTCAATGGGCTTAGCTTCCGGATATCCTATGGATGCTGTTATTACATGCAAGTTTCGTAAAAGCAAGTTATGCAGTGCTGTCGAAGCGGAACGCTTATTGTCATTTACCAATACAGCTGATCCCTTATTTATGTTCGGAGCTGTAGCTGTTGGCATGTTTGGCATGCCAGAGTTAGGCGCAACAATAGCAATCGCTCATTATCTTTCCAGCTTCTTAGTTGGCATTCTGTTTCGATTCCATGGTCGACATCGGGATGCTTACTCAACTGACCAGCCCCCACAATCTCAAGGTAATATTGTTATTCGCGCTTTTCGCGCCATGTTTGATGCCAAGCAAGAAGACAAACGTTCGTTTGGCCAGCTATTAGGCGACTCAGTTAAAAGCTCGATGAATACAATATTACTTATCGGCGGCTTTATTATTTTATTCTCAGTATTTTTGCGCATTCTCGCCGTTGTCGGAATTACAAATCATTTAGATTCCTTTTTCTCCGTAATTTTAAACCTAATTGGTGTCAGCACTAGTTTAGCGCCTGCTCTTGTCAGTGGGCTGTTTGAAATAGACTTAGGGGCACTTGCAGCCAGCCAAGCAAATGCTCCACTGGTTGAAAAAGTTGCCATTGCTAGTGCGGTTATCGCCTGGAGCGGCCTATCTGTACACGGCCAGGTCGCAAGTATCGTAATTGAATCAGGCATCAGAATGACTCCATATATGATAGCCAGAGTTATGCATGCCATTTTAGCTTCTGTCTTAACTATGGTATTAATGGGTCCATTCCAAGGCTTAACAAAACTATTTATCGCACCAGTCATGTTCAACCTCAGTAACACGAACTCAATAACTTTCTGGGGAACACGTATTGAGCAAATAGCGTATCAGCTTTTGCTGCTGTTAAGTCTATTAGTATCAATTTCAGTAACTTTACACATTATTAAAGGACTATACGGCTATGTAAAAAGATAAGGGAGCATCGCTCCCTTTTTTAGTATATAGATAAAGTTATTTTTTATTTCCGCTTCGTGAGGTTAGCACAAAATTAATTAATTCCCCACATTCGGTTTGTTCTGTTGAAGATGACTATGACCTTGCTGTACTACTTCCAAGGCCTTCTGTAAATTGCTCTCAAGATGTTTGAATACATCTTCCGCATAAACAACTGATTCCTGCTGTAAATCACGAGCAGCTTTTCTCGCCTGCAGAACAATTTCATTGGCTTGCTCTTGGGCTTGTTTAGAAATAATATTCTCATCAGTTAATTTAGTGACATACACTTTTGCTTGATCAACAATATTCTGAGCTTCTTTTTGTGCCTCTTCTAAAATCCGCTGGCGTTCACTTACAATTTTGGCTGCATCCTTAATTTCCTGTGGCAGCACATCTCGCAGTTCATCTAATAAGCGAATAATATCATCTTCTTCAATGACTAACTTATTTGTAAATGGAACGCGTGTTGAATCCACCAGTATGTTTTCAATTTCATCAAGTATTTCCTCAATGGCCATGATTACCTCTCCTACTCAATTATAAACAAAACTAATATCCACTCTCTCGCATCCGTTGTCCTATCCTTGTTTCTACGCATTCAGGGACAAGTCCTTTTATTGACCCGCCAAATTTAGCCAATTCTTTAATTCCGCTTGAACTTAAGAATGAATACTCACTACTTGTCATCATAAATACAGTTTCAATGACAGGGTCAACTTTCTTTATCAACAACGCCCGTTGAAATTCATATTCGAAATCACTAAGCGCCCTTAATCCTCTTACAATAATGTTTGTGTTCTGCTGTTTTACATAATCGTTTAAAAGGCCAGAAAAAGAATCAATTTTAATATTAGGAATATGCTGAGTAGAAATAGCTAACAACTCTACTCGTTCTTCCATGCTAAATAAAGGCTTTTTGTTGGGGTTATGAAATACAGCAACAATAACTAAATCATACATATTACTCGCCCGTTCAAATATATCAAGATGACCATTTGTCACGGGATCAAAGCTTCCTGGACATACTGCAATTCGCACAATCTAATCCTCCGATTTCTGTGTTTGCTGCGAGTTATAAATAAGAAAACTAACTATAGTTTCACCATACCGTTCACTGCGTTTTAATATCAAGTTGCCCCATTGAGTTGCCGGCGGCTCATGACGTGAATGCTCCAGAACAAGAATTGCTTGTTCCGCAACGATGGCACCTTTATCAATTAACTGTAAAACCTTATTAATATACCCTTTATTATAAGGTGGGTCACAGAAAACAATATCAAATAAATTTTCGATTCTTGTAAATTTCTCTATTGTTTTCAATACATCGCTTTTAAGTATTTCCGACTTGTCAGACATTTTAGTATGATCAACATTATCTTTAATCACCTGAATGCTGGCTATACTTTGATCAACAAAGACTGCTTGTCGTGCCCCGCGGCTTAAAGCTTCCAATCCTAAACTGCCCGTACCGGCAAACAAGTCCAGAACGATTGCTTCACAAACGGCATTTCCTAAAATATTAAAGATAGATTCTTTAACACGATCGGTGGTGGGCCTGGTATCCAGTCCGCGTGGTGCTTTTAATTTTGCTCCTTTTGCACTTCCTGTTATTATTCTCATAGTTTACCTCTATCGTTATATACTATATTGTAGCACATTTTAACTCAGTTACAAAGATTGCATAATCGCTACCAAATTTATCGAATAAAATCCACTTGATGATTACAGGAATTTTGCAATTCTGAGCGAAATAACTTGTTTTGGATGAAAGAAGGTGAATCGCATGCGTAAACTATATTTTTTCTTGTTTCTTATAAGCTTTGCAATAATTCTAACCGTATACAATTACTATACGCCTTATTCAACCACACCGATTAGCGATTCCCCTGAATCCAGCTATCAATTTAAAATTATTCTGATTCCTTTGGACAGCCGTCCCGCCTGTACAACTTTTGTTGCTGAATTAGCTAAAATCGCTGACATCAATGTCGTTCTACCACCAAAAGAGATCATGGATAACTACAAGACTACAGCTGACAAGCATGCATTGCGACAATGGTTATACAAAGAATCCAAAGATGCTAATGCTGCAATTATATCAATTGATATGCTTGTTCATGGTGGGCTATTAGCCTCTCGTCAATCAGTAGGTACACAATCTGACATTGATACTGTTATCCACCTTTTGACTTCGATCCACCAGGAACGGCCACAATTACCGATTTATGCATTTAGTATAATACCCCGATTGTTAATAGCCGATAATACCTTAACAATACAACATCAAAAAAATATGATGGATTATTCAGTCTTAAAAGATCAGATTTATACTTTTGAGAATCCGGTTGATATAAAAAAACTGGAAGAATTAGAGCAGCAAATACCAGCAGAAATCATAAATAACTATACCATGTTATATCAACAGAATATGCTGCAAAATATGGAACTTATAAAGCTAGTTGATAAAAATGTAATTACGAATTTGGTAATCGGCCAAGATGATGGACAGCCATTTGGTCTACCAAATATAATTAAACAGCGACTGTATCACTATATTTCATTGAGCGATAAATTACCTGATAAAGTGGTGTTAACTAGAGGAACTGATGAAGTAGCTTTAACAATCCTTGGGAAAATTGCTGCTCATTTAAAGCATTATCAACCGAAGATTTTTGTCACCTACTCTGATGAAAATGCCCCTTATACCGTCATGCCATATATGCCGCACTCTGTAGCTACAACTGTTAATGAGAAGATCAAGCTAGTGGACGGCGTACAAGTTAATACTGCAGAACAGGCCAACTTTATTCTATTTATCCATGTTGGTACGCAAAAAAACCAGAATTCTGTTTTGCCAAGCGCCGTTACTAAAATACAAACATTATTAAATCAAGGTTATCAAGTAGCTTTAGTTGACTTGAGTCAAGATTTTACTTCTCAAGAAACCGTCTTTCCATTGTTGCTGCGCAACAATATTGAACTGACTAAACTCATTGCTTATGCCGGCTGGAATACCACCAGTAATTCTATCGGTACTGCAATTACTCAAGCAACTGTTTTTACAGCTACGTTACCAGATAAAAAGACAGATCCTGCAATCTTTAATTTATATAAAACAAATTTAGAGTTTTTGACCGCACGCTTTTTGGATGACTGGTATTACCTTAAAGAAGTCCAGCCTGCTCTCAATAAAATTCTAAAATTTGTAAATATTGACCCTTATCACCTCGGTTCTTACTACGAACAAACCGATGCTGTCGTTCGCCGCATTATGCAATACAAATCTCGACAATTATTGTATAGCAAAGCTTTTAAAAATCCGTTAACAGTAACTACCCAACAAGGTGCAGTCAGCTTAGCCGTAACATCTTTAGATATCCAAACTCATCTACCCTGGGAACGCACATTTGAAATTTATTTGAGACCATCTTTAACCTTATCACTAGTTGGTTCTGATCAACAGCATTAAATGTGTATAGACCTCGATATTGTGGATATATTATTTTATTATATACTCGGGATGCAGCTCAGTTTGGTGGAGTACTGCGTTCGGTACGCAGGGGCCGCACGTTCAAGTCGTGCCATCCCGACCACTTCTTGGGGCGTAGCCAAGCTGGTAAGGCACGGGACTTTGACTCCCGCACGCGTTGGTTCGAGTCCAGCCGCCCCAGCCACGTCTATCAAATAGTTTAATAATTAAAACAAGCTATCACATGTTGTGATAGCTTGTTTGCTTCAGCCTTTTCAGAATTCTTATCTCAAATTAGACTTCAACTAAATGCTCTTTTTTATTGGTTGCTATGATCGTTTCTGCAAGACGCTGGGGTACTTCTTCGTAATGTGAGAATTTCATATCAAAAGTCCCGCGCCCCTGTGTAATTGAACGTAAATCAATAGCATATTTGAATAATTCTGACATTGGAACTTGGGCTTTTACAACCCCTTGACCGCTTCCGACAGGTTCCATACCTTGTATACGACCGCGTTTACCATTTAGATCACCGATAACGTCTCCCATAAAGGATTCTGGAACACTTACTTCAACATTGCAAATGGGTTCAAGAAGTACAGGCTTAGCTTGCACAGCTCCTTTACGAATTGCCATCGAACTGGCTATCTTAAAAGCCATTTCAGAAGAGTCCACAGTATGATAAGAGCCGTCATATAAAGTAACTTTCACATCAACCATAGGAAAACCAGCTAAAACACCACCAGTTAAAGTCTCTCGAACGCCTTTCTCAACTGCAGGGATGTATTGTCGCGGAACAGATCCGCCAAAAATCGAATCAACAAACTCAAAATTCCCTCCTGGTGCCAAGGGATCAAGTTGCAGCCATACATGACCGAATTGCCCGTGCCCACCACTTTGTTTCTTGTGTTTTCCTTCTATCTTAACAGAACCTCTGATGGTTTCGCGATAGGGAACTTTCGGATGTTTAAGCACTACATCAATGCCGAATTTACGTTTTATCCGCTCTGTCATAATATCTAAATGCAGCTCACCAATTCCACTAACGAGAAGCTGCCCTGTTTCAACATCTTTCTTAACTCTAATCGTTGGATCTTCATCAATAATGCGGTTGAGTGCATGACCAATCTTATCCTCATCACCTTTATTTTTGGTTTCTAAACACATGGTAAACATCGGCTTAGGATAAGACATTGGTTCAAACAATACAGGTTTATCTTTTTCACACAACGTATCACCTGTTCCTGTTTCTTGAAGTTTGGCAACTACCGCAATATCACCCGCATGTACGCTTGTGAGAATTTCTTGATGTTTTCCGCGCAGTGTAAATAAATTTCCAATTCGTTCGGCTTTACCTTTAGATGCATTATACAAAACACGGTCTGGCTTGATAGTACCGGAAAAAACTCTCATATAACTAAGCCGCCCTACAAAGGGGTCAGCAGTTGTTTTAAATACCATTGCGGACAAAGGCGCTCCGCTCTTTATTTCAAGCGCCGCTTCCGTAAGAGGATGCTTACCATAAATTACTCTTTGCTCTGGTGAAGGCATATAATCTAAAACTGAATCCAACAACTGAGTGACACCAATATTACGGTAAGCTGAGCCGCACATCACAGGAAAAATTTTAGCTTGACTGACTCCCTTGGAAAGCCCTTGTTTGATTTCCGAAATTGTCAACTCTTCACCATCAAGATATTTTGTCAACAAATCATCATCCATTTCAGCTACAGCTTCAATCAATTGCTGCCTCGCTTCCAAAACCTGCTCCTCTATTTCCTCAGGTATCTCACTTTCCATAAACTTATTTCCGCCTGCTGCAATCATTGCTTTTAAGCTAATTAAATCGACAATGCCTTTAAAAGTTTCCGCTGAGCCGATAGGCAACTGAATAGGTACAATATTGTTACTTAACGCAGTCCGCATATTACTAAGTACTGATATAAAATCAGCGTTTTCTCGATCCATTTTATTCACAAATAGCAAGCGTGGCAATTGTAACTCATTCGCATACTTCCATACCTTTTCTGTTTCCACTTCCACTCCGGCGGCTGCACATAAAACAATAACCGAACTGTCAACTGCTTTAAATGCTCCTTTTACTTCAGCCACAAAATCCGCATATCCCGGCGTATCCACGAAGTTAATTTTATGTTCACGCCATTCACAAGGTGCTAATGCAGTACTAATTGTTACTTTTCGTCTGATTTCTTCAGGTTCAAAGTCTGTTGTGGTTGTGCCGTCATCAACCTTGCCCAAACGGCTGATAATCCCCGAGTTAAACAGAAGTGATTCAGTCAGTGACGTCTTCCCAGCTCCTCCATGTGATGCAATCCCAACATTTCTTAAGTTGCTGCTTCTGTACTCTTTCAAACAATACCCCTCCTAAGCTGTTAGTTCCACAACTTTACAGCACTACTAAATTGCCAGTATTTTCTGTATTCTCCATCAATTTTATACTTCCTTCTTTACCAATTTATTCCTTGTTAAAAAAAATAATAACCGTCACATTGGACAGTTATTACTTTTTTGCTTATTTAGCTATTTTTGCAAAATACTTGCATAATTTTACGCAGTGGTTTCGGCACCGAAACAACATAAATTTTAAGCGTTTTCACCGCGCTCGCCCCCTTACTATATGTACAACATTTGATATAGTATATGTAAAATGAAAGGCGATTGTGACATATTATTAATTTAATTTTGTTCTTCGAACCGCATAAGCACAAAGCATAGATCAGACAGACGATTCAAGGCAATAATTAATTTCTCACTAACTGCCTCGCTTTTAGATAATCGCCACACTTGACGTTCCGCCCTGCGAATAGTAGTTCTCGCCATATCTAAAAATGCCCCACCTTTTGTTTCGCCAGGGATTAGGAAACTACTTAGCGGTGGTAACTGCTTATCAAATCGATCAATAGTTTGCTCTAACTTCTGAATATGTTCCGCAGTTACATATTCAGCGGCACCATTCAAGCTGGCTAATTCGGCCATAATCAGCATAAGAAGTTTTTGCAAATTGAATAATTCTTCGCATATTTCCTTCTTATTGCACCAGGCACGAGCCAATCCAAGTGCTGAGTTTATTTCATCTACATTACCATATGCTTCCACTCTCATACAATCCTTGTCAACGCGCTCACCTGTGAATAGACCCGTGGTTCCCTTATCACCTGTTTTAGTATAAACGCTCATATTACCATTGCCTCCCAATAGCTTTTTAAAGCAAATTAACCGAATATCTCATCTTGCTTAAAAAAGATTTTTATTTCTCTCTCAGCGCTTGCTACACCATCAGATCCATGGACCACATTATGAGCCATGACAGTGGCAAAATCGCCGCGTATAGTACCGGCCTGTGCATCAACTGGATTAGTTGCTCCGATCATGGCACGAACTAATTTGATAGCATGATCTCCTTGTACAATCATCGCAATCAAAGGACCTGATGTGATAAACTGAATTAGATGATCAAAAAATGGCTTGCCGATATGCTCATGATAGTGTAATTCAGCTTGTTCATGACTTAATTGCATTAGCTTCAATGCTGTAATCTCAAAACCGCGCTGTTCAAATCGGTGAATGATTGTCCCGATTAAAGCACGGGCAACTCCATCTGGCTTTATTAAAACAAGTGTTCTTTCCATATTGCACCACTTACTCCTGATAGTTTTTAGCTACTTCATAATATTTTAGCGCTGATTCTCTAATGCCTTGAATTTCCTCTTCAGTCAGTGTTCGGACAACTTTCCCTGGTGATCCCATCACTAATGAATTCGGTGGGATTTTTTTGCGTTCTGGGATTAATGAACCAGCTGCTATAATGCAGTTGTCACCAATTTCAGCATATCCAAGAATAATTGCACCCATACCAATTAAGCAATTATTACCGACAGTACACCCATGAATGATTGCACCATGACCTACCGTTACATAGTCACCAATAATAGCCGGATGATCATACATAACATGTACCGTTGAATTATCTTGAATGTTCGTATACTTTCCGATCTTAATCGGTTGTATATCGCCCCGCAACACCGTGTTATACCAAATATTCGCACACTCGCCAATAGTGACATCACCGATTACAAAAACACCTGGCGCAACATACACAGTTTCATCAAATTGCGGCTTAACTCCGCGATAAGAAAGAATGTTTTGATTCATTTACTTTAACAACTCCTCATACTTTTCGAAATCTAGTTCTTTTAAAATTGCAACAAGCAGTCTGATTGCCGAGTCATAATCATCACGATGAATGATACTGTTATGACTATGGATATATCGGGTTGGAATACTTAATACAAGACTTGGAACACCTTGGCCATGAACATGAATACGCCCAGCGTCAGTGCCGCCGCCTTCGGTAAAAGCCAGTTGATGGGGAATATTATTTTTTTCAGCAATATGGATAACAAAATCACGCAATTTGGTGTGGGGGATCATGCTGGAATCATAAATTGTAATTGCAATACCCTTACCGAGTTTCGCTGGAGCCTGGTCAACAGTTACTCCAGGTGTATCACCAGCCACACACGTATCGACTGCAAAGGCAATATCAGGATTAATGACTCCAGCACTAGTTGTAGCGCCACGCAAGCCTACCTCCTCCTGAACTGTTCCTACCCCATAGACTGTATTTGGATGTAACTCATTAGTCATTAACTCTAGTACATTTGCCATAATTGCACAGCCTACTCGGTTATCCCAGGCTTTGGCCATAAGCAATTTTTCATTCGCCATAACCGTAAAGTTGCTAAAGGGAATAACCGCATCACCAGGTCGAACTCCGAAAACACTTTTTGCCTCTTTTTCATCTGAAGCACCGATATCAATATACATATCCTTTTTCTGTACAACCTTCTTACGCTCATCGGGGGATAATATGTGAGGAGGCTTACTGCCGATAACGCCAGGTATACTTCCTTTAGACGTCATAACAGTAACTCGTTGTCCGAGCATGACTTGCTCCCACCATCCACCTATCGTAACAAACTTGATAAATCCATCATTCGTTATCGATTTAACCATAAACCCTATTTCGTCCATATGGCTTGCTAACATAATTTTAGGGCCAGCTTTTGCGCCATTCTTTTTAAATATAACACTCCCAATTTTATCGTAAGTTACTTCAGCAATTGTACTCATTTTTTGAATTAATAATTCCTTGATAGGATTCTCAAAACCTGAAATACCAGGTGCTTCAGTTATTTCCTTCAACCAGTCTAATGTTTTATCCATAACTATCCCTCCTATTTTAAAGTATAGTTTATGGGTATTTATAAATTTGTATTCTTCAACCATTAATTTAAAAGAATACAATACTCAAATGCATCTCCGTCCAATGACTATATTTAGTCTACAGGGATATAAATAGTGCATTTACGTATAATATTTTTTTGATACCCCAATTTTAAATTTGACTAATAGCTAAATTATTCCTGCTTAAACATTATAAAAGGCTGCCATAGTGAATCCTTTAACGCGTAATGAAAGATTATGGCTTGCTTTTAACACAGAACCCCTTTTGATTTGCCTGTAGATAAAAGTAAAGTCTCTGAAAATAATCAGAGACTTTACTTTTATCATTTCTTATTGGCTATTTGAACCAAATACTCAATCCTCTGTTCTGTATCAGGGTGAGTACTAAAGAGCCTCATTAACCAATTATTCGTGTCGCTAAATGGATTGACAATAAACATATGTGAGGATGCAGGAGTAGCTTCCGGCATAACAGTATTTTTTGCAAGCTTCTCAATCTTCTGAAGGGCTCTAGCTAAGGCTAGTGGATTACCAGATAGTAAACTACCGGTTTCATCAGCTTTAAATTCGCGTGCTCGAGATATGCCAAATTGAATTAAGGTTGCAGCCAGTGGTGCTAAGAGTACCATGACTATGATTTCAGTAATCGTAGCAATTGGGCTATACTCACCCTTTTCACTACTTTTACCGGCACCTAATAAAATAGCCCATTGCATAATATTCGCCACCATTGTAATAACACCAGCTATGGTCGCTACAACAGTACCAATTAACGTATCGCGATTTTTTATATGAGCTAATTCATGCGAAAAGACGGCTTCTAACTCTTCTGGTTCAAGAACCTTGATGATGCCAGTTGTTACAGCTACAGCAGCATTGCTTGGATTCCGCCCAGTTGCAAATGCATTTGGAATATCAGCATCGATAATATATAGTTTGGGCGTAGATATTTTGGCCTTTTGCGCAAGCCCGGAAAGCATTCGAATTAGTTCTGGAGCATTTTGCGGAGTGACTTCTTTTGCTCCATACATACTAAGAACAATGCGATCACTGAACCAATAACTAACGAAGTTTGTAACAATAGATACTACAAACATAATCGTCATTCCTTTACTTCCGCCCAATAAACTGCCTATTGCTAGTAATAACCCTGTTAAACCAGCAAGCAAGAACATTGTTCTCATGGCATTCATAAATCGACCTCCATCAATTACATTGAAGGCAAAAGATCGTCAAATATTGTTCAGTCAATCCCTCCTTTCATCGTCCCTGGGTAATCTATTTTTCCATTTTTTCCTTGATAGATTTTAACATATTGGCACTATTCTCGCGCACCTTTTTCTTTAATATTGGATTCAGCAAGCCAGCAATCATCGGTATTCCAAATTCGAAATCAACCGTAAGCTTAACTTCTGTGCCACCATCAATCGGCGTTAAGGACCATTCACCCTCAAATCGCTTTAAGTCCCCTTCTAGTTGACGATAAGAAATATGTAAATTTTCATCATCAAAAACATCCAATTCAGTCCATTTTATCGTACGGCCGTCGACATTTGATACCCATTTGGTAACCGTCGTATTTTCTTTACGCTCAAGCACCTCAACACTGATCAAATCTTCCATAAATTCGGGATATTTTTCCATCTCTTTCAAGATTGGATAAATTTCATGACGGTCACACATTACAGGCATAGTTACTTCAACAAATGGCATAATAAGTCCTCCTTAGAAATCTTCAATCATATCATTAGCTTTTTCTACAGCGATTGTGATAGCCTTAATGACTTTATCAATAAGCTCAGTACTAATAATGAGTGGCGGTTCAATGCGAATAACTTTGGGGTTATTTAAAGTATAGGCAACTAATACGCCTTGTGCAATTAGCTCAGACATTAATAGTCCGCCAATACCTTCCTTACTCAATTCAATTCCAATCATAAGTCCGCGGCCGCGAATTTCCTTAATTACTTCTGGGAAGGCAGACTGGATTTTTTTCAATTCATTCATAAAATAACTGCCACTTTGAGCTGCCCGCTCTGGCAAGCCTTCTTCCAGAATAACATTAATAGCTGCAATGGCAGCCGTGCACGCGAGTGGATTTCCGCCAAACGTTGAAGTGTGAAGAAATGGACTCGTAATATATTTCTCCCAAATATGAGGACGGGCTGTAAATGCTCCAATAGGCATTACTCCGCCGCCTAATGATTTAGCAGTAGTAATAATATCAGGCACTACATGATAATAGTCAACAGCAAACATTTTGCCAGTGCGCCCTAGGCCTGTCTGCACCTCATCACAGATTAACAAAGCACCATGCGCATCGCATAAGGTGCGTACTTCTTTGAGATAATTATCAGGTGGTACAATAATGCCGCCTTCACCTTGTATCGGTTCGATAATTACAGCAGCAGTAGTATCATCAATTAAATTTTGCATATCTTCAATATTGCCAAATTGCACATGTGAAAATCCGCTAAGTAAGGGTTTGAATGGATCACAAAATACATCCCGCCCTGTAGCGCTTAAAGCCCCTAATGTTTTTCCGTGAAAAGCGTTGACAGTCGAAATAATTTTTTCGCGCCCGGTATGGATCTTAGCTAGCTTTATAGCTCCTTCAACAGCTTCAGCACCACTATTGCCAATAAAGCTGTATTGCAAATCACCCGGCGTAATTTGAGCTAATAATTCAGATAAGTCGGCCATCGGTTTATTAAATAGCACTTTGCTTGATAATGGCATATAATCAAGCTGCCGTTTTACTGCATCCACAACTTTAGGATGACGATGTCCAAGACTAAAAACGCCATATCCGCCTAAACAGTCAATATATTCTTTGCCATCAATATCTCGCAAGATATTGCCATTGGCTTCCCACTCAATAGTTGCTAAACCCATAAAGCGAAACAATTTGGCAAGAGCAGGATTTACATATTTCTCATATTTCTCAATTGTTTCATGAACAATACTGTCTTTAGTCATAAAAAAACCTCCATTATTTAATGGCATGTTTGGTAATGTTTCTATTTTTAGCTAAATAATTCCTTTTTTATTCACTCAAGAACATGAATTTTTTGGCTAAATTATTGCTGCTGATACAATAATCTAATGAAAGCAGTCGTTCATCAGACTATCACATTGGTTGGAAGTTTATCCCACATTGATAAAAAAACGTGTGGTATAAATACAACTGGTTATAATAACTATCGAGATGAAAAAATCGACTACAATAAAAAGTCGATACCTATGAGGGAAAACATGAACAAAAGAGCCACCGCATTATCAGAACTTTTAGCACCCTTGTCAACTGGGAAAGCCATGTTAGTTCTTGAGCTTTTGCGACCGGATTTACTTGATCAACTGGAACACTGCTTAGGCTTTATCAAAGAGTTAGAGATCCCTGTAACTTCCACTCAAAATACCCTAGATGATTTCTTGACTAAGCGCTACATGGTTTTAGAAGATTCACTATCATGCATCCAGGATGGCACATTTACTGAGACAATTCGCTTCCTGGAGCAGCCTAAGTACAAAAATATCATTCAAGCCTATTCTTTTGTCGATGGTATTCCATTTACCCCATAAGCTCTAACATAAATTGATTCATATTAAGAACCCGCTTGTATACAAAAAAGATTAAGCTGCTTAAAAAGCAGCTTAATCTTTTTTGTATTCGTCATGAAAAATAATCGGATAATCTATTTCTAAATTACTCCATCAGTTAAACAAAAGCTATTTTTTCATATGATAAGGTACAGTGGATACAATAACATTTTCTCGCAATATTAAAAGAGTTCTGAGAATCCAGCCTGTTTGATTATGTAACAAGCGGTGCCACCATTTAGCAGTTTCAAACTCAGGAATAACAACGGTAATATAGTGGTAGTTACATTTCTGCATTTCTAGCTCACTTACATAACTTAAGATTGGCCTTACAATAGAGCGATAGGGAGAATAAATAAAATGAGAGGGAACACCAAGCTCAAGACTTTGCCATTTATCTTCAATTTTTTTACGTTCCTCCTCATCAGTATAAATATAAAGAGCTATAATATCGCCGCCAATTGTTTTCGAATAACGGAGTGTTTCGGCAACCACTCGGCTTAATCCTGACATTGGTACAATAATTAAATTTTTTGCTTTGCCAATATTAAGATGCTCTTTAAATTCATCGACCGATATGCGCAGCTGTTCCGCTGTATTTAGATAATGACGATGTACGGTTTTAAAAATATAAATCATGGCAGGGATAAAAACAATGACAATCCAAGCACCATGAACGAATTTTGTTACAGCGATAATTAATACGATGATCCCAGTAACAAGGGCACCAAAACCGTTGATAACGGTACGCCTAATCCAACCAGGACTTTTTTCACGTCGCCATTTCACAACAAGGCTTGTTTGCGCAATAGTAAAAGATAAGAATACTCCAATTGCATATAGCGAAATTAAATGCTCAACATCGCCATTAAAGATCACGATCAATAGAGCAGCTACTATACTTAATAATAAAATACCATTTGAATAACCCAGTCTTTCCCCTTTAGCTCCAAGGTAACGTGGTACATAAGCATCTTTAGCCATGATGGATAGTAATGGCGGCAAGCCATTATAAGATGTATTGGCTGCAAGATATAAAATTAACATCGTAGTAATTTGTATATAATAATATTCCCAGCCTCTACCAAAAATTTGTTCAGCTAATTGTGAAAGCATCGTAGCATGATCAACCGGCAACAAATGATAATGCATAAATAAAAATGATATCCCTGCGATCATCAGCCCTAGCACACCAGACATGATATAGGTTGTTTTTATTGCATTATCTACCTCAGGTTCCTTAAACATAGGTACACCATTTGAGATTGCTTCAACACCAGTCATCGAGCTGCAACCATTAGCAAAAGCACGTAATGCTAAAAGAACAACTGCCCAATCAGCCTGCTGCTTAACCATCGATTGCGAGGGTATCAGCGGTAAATTTCCGGTAAAAGCCTGATAGCATCCCATCAAAATCATCGATAATATACCAAATATAAAAAAGTATGTAGGCCAAACAAACACATTGGAAGATTCGCGAACACCTCTTAAATTTACAATTGTCAGCACAATAAATAATACAACAATATCGATGAGTACCTCATGTCCTAATAATTGCGGAAATCCTGACACTAGCGCTTGGGTACCTGCTGAGACACTTACAGCCACAGTCAGGACATAGTCGGCAAATAAAGCAGCAGCAGCTATCAATGCCGGTAATTCGCCCAAGTTTTGCATGGCAATCGAGTAAGAACCCCCACCACCAGGATTTGCTTTTGCAACCTGAGCATAAGAAACCGTCACAATTGCCAGCAATGCTATTACCGCCAGAGCCGCGTAACTAAAATAGCCGTACACCAACATAGTGGGTACCGCCAAAGTCACAATGATCTGCTCAGGACCATAACCAATTGAAGATAAGGCGTCAGACGAAAAAATAGACAGCGCCTTCCACTTAGGAAGTTTTTCACCAGCTGATTCTTCTGACCGCAAAGGCTTACCAATAATCATTCGATAAAAGAAATTTAACACCCGTAGGGCCTCCTTATTCTAAGACACTAAATAGTATTATACGCCAAACCATAATAAATTCAATATGATCTTTTAGATTAAACAATTAGAAAGCAAAAAACCGTCGTATAATGACGGTTTTAATGATTAAATGATGGCTATATGTTTAAAATTACTGGTCGGAGCGGCAGGATTTGAACCTGTGGCCTCTACCACCTCAAAAGTGATAAGGGTGACTTTATTGTCTATTTTTAATTGATGTCTCAAATCATAAACCTATTCAAGAGTAAATAATCATTTTTTGTAGGCATATTTACCACCCTTGGAGGAATATAATATAAGTTAAATAATTCCATACTAAAATTATAATTCCTGTAAAATGCCGCCCCCATAAAAGAGGATGGCATTTTTTTTATTTGCTCCAGTTACCAATCGTAACGGTAGGACTACCACTACCACCGCCGCCATTTAACCCTAGCGCAGTCATTACATTAGTATCATAAGTGATTGTCGGCGCTCCAGATATGGTTAGAGCGCCATTTGTGTATATACCTGCAAGCTTAGGTGTTCCACTAATTGCACTCTCTTGCGATGATGATACAAACACAGTCTTAGGTGCACTGAAAGTATTATTTATATCAAATTTGTTAGTTATTAAAAATAACGAGGCTGCTCCACCTATAGCAAACGAATTTGTTGTTATAGCATTAACAGCATAAAGAAAAGCTGTAGATGATTCATAACCAGCACTGTTATTGATAGATCCTCCATTACTTAGCTTTATTGTGTCTCCTGCATTTAAAACGACCTTTTTACCATTAACATAGCACCCATTCTGATTGAACTCTATGGACCCCAACACGGAACTTATCTCAACATTTCCCGATGTTGAAGCAATATAATTATTACTATCACTGAGTTCGACTTTGTTTTTTGCAATTATTTTTACTTTCCCAGTATCGCTCTTGATATAAGATCCGCCACTTAATTTTATCCAATCATTTGTATAGATTGTAATATTCCCTGACGATGTTATAAAACTACCGTTACTTAAATTAATGTTGCCATTTGCATATATTTCTAAATCACCTTCACCAACAATTGATCCATTACTATAGGATCCTTTATTGGTTAAGTGAATACCATTAAATGCGTATATTTTCGTCTTTGTTGCTTTCATTATGGCGCTTCCACCAAAATCGGATAGTGCAGCGCTATAATATTCAGAACCGGTATATGTACCAGGAGAAGAGAAGACGGCTCCCCCCGAACCGTTTGATGTGGGAATATCAATATTTGTCAAATTCGGAATCGCAGGCATATTAATTTTTAAAGTTCCAACGTTTTCAATTTGCTTATATAAATTATTAGAAGTCAACCAATCGGGCGAACTACGCCATCCACCAGGAACTTTAACTATCCCGAAAACCATATCGTTAAGAAATTTATTGGCAAAATCTATACTTACATCACTACTGGCTGCCAAGCCTATTTGTCCTGTGATTTTAGGGTACGCTCCTCCGTACATGTAGAATCTATTTTTATCATAAATAACGTATTTAGAAAACACATCACTACCATCTAATTCCTCATTGCCACCACCGCCAGATGATAGTGTAATTTCAACTTTGATAATTTTATTTATATCACCTACAAACCCGGTTGATGTAATTATATATGTACCCGGAGCAGGCACTGAACCATTAATAATAGGCGGGCTTATACTAACACTATATGCTTTGTCCGTGCCATCTTGAAATATAGTTCTAGTTGTACCATTAGCCCAATTCCAATCAGTTCTACTGTGCATAAAGCCAACTATCGCCCGTTTAATACCAGCTTCAGCGACAAACTGAGCCTCAACAACGTCCTGATTTAGACGTGACGCTTTCACTTCCGTTGTTATATATGGTGCTAACGCCCCGACAACAACTAACATAAAAAGCATTACTATCATACCGGTGATTGCTATAGACCCTTTTTCGTTTTTATCTATTGTCATATTACTCCCGCCTTTATTGCAAGTTAGATGTTATTACAATTGTATCTAACGATGTACTGGGACTTCCTGTAAACGAGTTGTCATTAACGGTAATACTAACGATTACTTCATTTACATGCGTGCCACTTCTCGCAAAGCCCAAGGACATTACAGTACCACTCGCAATTTGATATGTTGAGGCATCAGATACTATCGTTATTGTTTTCGTTTTACTATCTAACGTTATGCTGCATTGATGGTTATTTAGAGTATAGTTAATAGTGCTTAGTGGAGATGCAGTTGGAACATTCGCCACAAAAACAGGGTTAGTCACAGCACTGGCATATCTTAATTCATCAGTTATAATATTTATGGCACTTCTAATTATTAATTTATTATTAGCTATTGCCATATTGGTTTGATATGCTTTTATTGACGTATTAAGCACTTGAAATGCAATACCTAATAAAATGATCATCATGGTCATCCCAATAAGTAATTCTATTAATGTAAAGCCATCACTCTTTTTAATAATTTTCATAGCTTATCCTTACTGAATATAATAATAACTCATCATAGATAAAGACCTATTTTGTCCTGATTCAATCCATGTTACTATCGCTTGAATCGGACGCAAATTTGCATTTAGATTATTTGCATTCGCTATAGCTGTAACTGCCACTTCACTAACACTAACAGTATACTGTACTGATCCCTTTGTTTCCGTTCGAGGGGCAGGTAATGTTATGGTTAGTTTACCATCAGATTGTTTGATATCTTCCAGTGTTCGTTGTGCCAAATATGTAGCATATGTACTTGATGTAGTAGAAATACTTGCTTTAGTTGTTTGAGTATACGTCGCAATAAGAGCACATAAAGCCGTAGCCACAATCACTAATCCAATGATAGAATCTGTTAATATGAATCCTTTTTCATTTCTGACGTGCTTAAGCATACATCCTTTTCCCCTCCTGTGCAGGCTTGTTATGTTCAACCTAGCAGTAAAATATTAATACATTTTGAGTAATATTAAAAACAAACTCTAAGCAAGACAAAACGAAAAGTATCACCCCTAAGAAAATAGTCAAATATTATATGCATAATATATATCAATAATAAGATATAGAAAAAGTTTTTTCCTATCAAAAGATAAATTTCTGGGATTAAGAATCTTTATTTTTTATCTGCATAAATACATGGCGGTATCAATATTAGCGACATCATTACAATTAAAATCATTGTTTCACGCTCCTCTTTGTGCAATTTATTCTACGGAAAGGAATCAATACCTTTAAACTAAAAACGATTCATCGCAGTTTTTACAAATATTTCACAAGAGAGCATTTACCTTCTTCATCACATCAACTGTTTTCCTATAATCCAAACAGTATACCTCATGCCACATCCAGCAGTTCTATGAGATGCCACCTACCTGACATTAATAATACAGTTAATATCATGCAAGGAATACTAACGGTTTTAAACGGAAACAAAGAAAGGACAGGTTAAATAACCTATCCTATCCTTTACTTTACTTACGTACATACCCACAATTGTCCTTCTCAAACTTCTCCAAGGGGCAACTTAGGGATAATGCTATATTTTAGAAGAGTACAAACCCTTATATTTACTGGTCGGAGCGGCAGGATTTGAACCTGTGGCCTCTACCACCCCAAGATAGCGCTCTACCAAGCTGAGCTACGCCCCGACTGTGACGATATATATATTATCGCCTTTTCAGATGATTGTCAAGGTTTAGCCAATGACTTTCGCGCCTTCTTTATCTATATTTAATATTATATAAGAGGCCTGAATGTTATTATCTTTAAAGGCAGCGACCATAGCCTTCCCAATTTGCTCAGAATTGTCTTGAGTAAAAGCAATTAAACAAGGGCCTGCGCCACTAATAGCTGCACCATAAGCACCCATTTCATTTGCCGCTTTGAAAACATCTTTCATTCCGGGAATAAGTTGCTCGCGATAAGGCTGATGAATTCTATCTTCAAGAGCACATTGTAAATGGGAAAACTCACCCTGGCATAAAGCACCTATTAACAACGCCGTCCGACTGATATTAAATACAGCATCCTGATAGGCAACCATCTCCGGTAATACTTGCCTTGATGCTTTAGTTGATAAATTGAACTCAGGGACAGCTACTACCATGTTTAGTGGTGCGGGCGGCAAAAAGCGCAAACATTGCGGTTGCCCTTGATATACAGAACTTACTGTTATTCCGCCATATAAAGCTGGGGCAACATTATCTGGATGACCTTCAATCTCAGTTGCCATTTCAAAAATTTGCTGCTTACTGAACGGATTTCCAATGGCAGCATTTGCAGCTACCAGTCCAGCAACAATAGCTGCCGCACTGCTTCCTAAGCCTCTAGCAAGCGGTACATGGTTAACCATTCTTATATGAGCACCCAAACAGCTTTGCCCTGCTTTGTTTAGAACATGTTGAATAGCCTGCCATACAACATTTTGGTGATCTGTTGGAATAATGCCTTGGCCTTCACCAATTATTTCAATCGTCAGATCACCATCGTGACTGAGCGTTAGTTCTAATTCATTATAAATAGTGCAGGCAATACCCACTGCGTCAAATCCTGGTCCACAGTTCGCGGTAGTACCTGGTACACAAACTTTCACCGTTTTCGGCATAAGATTCTCTCCTGACCCTGCTATTAGTCGATTTGCTGCGCCTCAACCCTAATTACATTACGTACGGTTGTAAGAACAGACATATCCTTAATCGTATTAAGCGCTCTTCTAATATTGGCGTCAGAAACAAGATAAGTGATCAATACAACTTCAGCACAATTGTTAACTTTACGTTTTTGAATAACAGAATTCAAACTTACATTATGAGCGCCAAATGCGCCCGCAATTGCGGCCAATACGCCGGGCTGATCTTCGACTAATAACCGGACATAGTATGCAGACTTGGTTTGCTCTACAGGACAGAAGTTCCGCTGCTCGAAGCAGGTACAAAGGATTCTGCCACTAACATCATGGCGAATATCACGGGCAACGTCAATAATATCAGCAACAACTGCGCTAGCAGTTGGCATTTCTCCTGCACCACGTCCATAGAACATGGTTTCACCAACAGCGTTTCCACGAACAAAAATTGCATTGAATACATCATTTACTGATGCAAGAGGGTGCGCAGCCGGAATAAATGCCGGATGAACGCGAACATCAATGCCGCATTCTTCGTTATCTTTGGCGATGGCTAGCAACTTGATCACATACCCTAACTCCCGTGCATATTCAATATCTTCTGGGGAGATATTAGTAATGCCTTCTACATCCACATCATCCAATGAAACTCTGGTGTTAAATGCAATGGATGATAAAATCGCTATCTTACGAGCGGCATCCAAGCCACCAACATCTGCAGTTGGATCAGCTTCTGCATACCCTTTAGCCTGAGCTTCTGCTAGTACTGTGCCATAATCCAATTTTTCATTTGTCATTTTGGTTAACATATAGTTTGTGGTGCCATTTACGATACCCATGACTTCAGAAATTTTATTCGCAGTTAAACATTGTTTAAGCGGTCTAATAATAGGAATGCCGCCAGCAACACTAGCTTCAAACATAAAATCGACATTATTCGCCTGAGCAGCATCAAACAATTCACGGCCAAATTTAGCAACAACATCCTTATTGGCAGTGACAACATGCTTCCCAGAATTTAGAGCAAGCAACATATATTCTTTTGCGGGTTGCTCTCCACCCATGACTTCGACTATAATATCTATATCCTGATCATTGATAATTTCGTTAATATCGGTTGTCACCAGAGCATCTACGTCAACATCTCTTGCTTTGCTAACATTGCGCACCATAATTTTTTTGATTTTTACAGGCACTCCAATTTTTTGAGAAATTTCGTGCGCATTCTTGGTTAAAACCTTTACTACGCCTGTGCCTACCGTTCCTAAACCAAGCAAAGCTATATTAACTGAAGTTTTCATAGTAATCCTCCTTGTTTAGGCTTGTTGTCCTAACACCTCAAGCCGCTTCACACCTTCAACCATTCTTAATTTATCGAGCAGTGCCTCTAAATCTATAACCAGTTCAGCGGTTTCTATTGAAATAGTAGCATTGGCAACGCCTTGCAGCGGTATCCCTTGGTTTATTGTCAGTACGCTGCCATGATCGCCCGCAATTGTATTGAGGACGCGTGATAATACACCTGACTTATGCTCAAGCAATAATGCCAAAGTAACAATTTTTTCCTTACTTGCTTCGTAAAACGGAAATACATAATCCTTATATTTATAGTATGCGCTGCGGCTTAATTCCATCTTTTCAACAGCCTCATTAATCGTACGTGCTTCGCCGCGTTTGAGCATGTCTTTGACCTTAATAGTCTTTTTGATGGCTTCAGGTAGGATTTCTTCACGAACAAGATAAAACCCAGATTGCTGTCTATTCACAACTGTACCTCCCCGTATTTCTGCAAAGGATAATAATCTATTGATGGTAGACATTATAACATTATTATCCTTGTACTGACAAGTAAATTTACAAAAAAAATGGTCAGTCTTTACAGACTGACCATTTTTTTAGAAAATTATACAAATCAAACCACCACTTCCATCATTGACAATCTTCTGCAATGTGTCGCGTAATTTGACTTGAGCCGTTTCGGGCATGCTGGAAAGTTTGTTTTGGATACCTTCCCGAACCAAGGCATTCAATGATTTGCCAAATAAATTGGTACGCCAGATTTTATCTGGTTCACCTTCAAATTCACGCATTAAATATTGGATTAACTCTTCACTTTGCTTTTCAGTACCTAAGATTGGTGAAATTTCCGCTTGTACATCGGTTCTGATGATATGTAACGAAGGGGCTGACGCTCTCAATCTAACACCAAAACGATTGCCTGTACGGATTATTTCTGGTTCTTCCAACACCATTTCATCCAATTGAGGCGGTACAACACCATAGCCAGTTTGTTGAACTTGTTCCAACGCACTAGCCAACTTATCATACTCCCGCTTGGCAACCGCCAAATCTTGCATTAATCTGAGCAAATGATGTTCGCCGGAAATTGTAAATCCAGTAAGTTCTTCCATCACCTGATAGAATAAATCAGGCCTTGAAGTAATTTCAATGACTGCAATTCCACTTCCCAAATCCATATCATGCAAAATGACATCAGCAACAAACTCATGACTAGATAAGTCATCAATCGCACAATCGATATCTCTGAGTCTGCGTACATATTGGACTACTTCACGAACAGCTCCATCAAATTTTTCCCTTAGCCAATGTTCACCGCTTAGCTCTTCAACCCATTTTGGTAACGAGATATTGACCTCTTTTACTGGGAATTCATATAAAACTTCCTGTAAGATTGCATAAATATCATCATAGTTCAGCTGTGCGCAATCCACAGGAATAACAGGTACATCATAAGCACTCTCTAATTTTGCAACAAGTTCTCTGGTCTCTTTTGCAGTAGGCTGATTGGTATTTAAAATCACTAGGAACGGTTTTTGTAATTCCTTAAGCTCATTGACTACTCTTTCTTCTGCAGGAATATAACTATCACGTGGTAAGTCCGTCACACTACCATCGGTTGTTACTACTAAACCAATTGTAGAATGCTCAGCAATTACCTTGCGAGTTCCAACTTCTGCAGCCTCCTGAAAGGGTATTTCTTCTTCGAACCAAGGTGTAAGTACCATTCGCGGTCCATCTTGTTCCTCATAGCCTAATGCACCCTCGACAGAGTAGCCCACGCAGTCTACCACTCTAACTCTAACTTGCACATTATCTTTAATACTAATTTCCACAGCTTCATTTGGGATGAATTTGGGCTCAGTGGTCATAATTGTTTTGCCAGCAGCACTCTGCGGCAACTCGTCTTTTGCGCGTTCTTTTTCATAAGGATCAGTAATATTTGGCAAAACCATAGTATCCATAAATTTTTTAATAAACGTTGATTTCCCTGTACGTACCGGTCCAACTACGCCAATATAAATATCACCGCCAGTACGTTCGGCGATATCTCGGAATAAATCAAATTTTTCCATGTGGTCCTTTCCCTCCCCATAACTAATTATATATAATACATTTGAGCATACCGCCCACTAAACCCGTGTTCATCCCTCCCTTATCGAAAGTGGCACCAGCGAGAAGGAGTAGTGTCCGATAAATTAGTATTATAGCGGTGTTTCATAATCATTAATAAATATATGACATGCCGCTAATAATATTACAAAATAAATGACCTGATTATTCAGGTATTTAAGAGTATTATTGCAAGCTTATGCTTCACTTTTACTAGATATTTATCTTCTTAAAATAAAAAAACAACGGTCTGTTATTTTGAAAATAGCAGACCGTTGTTTTTATTTTATTATGATTTCCAAATAGATTTATCGCTGACGACTTCTTCAACTTCTTGTGTGCGTCCTCTAGTCATGAGATCAAGAACCGCTTCTTTAGGATATTTCCCTTTATATAAGACCTGATAGGTCTGTTCAAGAATCGGCATTTCGACTTGATACTTTTGTGCCAATTGGTAAGCTGCTGCTGTAGCACGAATACCCTCAACAACCATATTGGTTGTCGATTGGATTTCAGCCACCGATTTTCCCTGTCCCAGCAATATTCCTGCACGGCGATTTCGGCTGTGTCTGCTGGTACAGGTAACCATTAAGTCACCGATTCCTGAAAGCCCCGCAAACGTGAGAGGATCGGCTCCCATCGCTATTCCAAGTCTCGCCATTTCAGCTAGACCGCGAGTCATCAAAGCCGCCTTTGTATTGTCTCCAAACCCGAGCCCTTCAATAATACCTGCACCTAAAGCAATAATGTTTTTCAAGGCTCCGCCTAACTCAACACCTATGGTATCAGGATTCGTATAAACCCGAAAATAAGGCAGCATAAAAGCTTCCTGAACCACATCAGCCACAGCTGCATTATGAGCCGAGACTACCGTTGCGCTCGGTTGTTGTAATGCCACCTCTTCCGCATGATTAGGTCCTGATAACACCGCAATTTGATTAATAAATTGCGGCAGCACCTCACCAATTACTTCTGTTATCCGTTTCATTGATTCTAATTCGAATCCCTTTGTAGCTGTAACAATGATTTGATCCTGCTCAATATAACTTGCGATATTTTCAACTGTTGCGCGTATTGCCTGTGATGGGGTCGCTAAAACGAGAATTTTCGCCCCACGTACAGCTGTTTCCACGCTACTGCTGCAGGAAACAGTTGCCGGAAAGTCAATTCCCGGTAAATAACGATCATTTTGACGGCAAGCGTTCATATGACAAACTAACTCTTCATTACGGGCCCATAATACAACCGAATCATGTTTCTGACCTAACATGACTGCCATAGCAGTGCCCCAGCTTCCGGCACCAATTACAGCAATCTTCATAATCATTTCTCCTTCGCATTCTCTATATTTACGTTACCTGCTTTAATTTTCAATTCATTCCCTTTAAGTAATCTTTCGATATTGGGTTTATGCCTTATAATGACAAAAGCCGCAGCTAGCAAGCCAAAATAATAAAATTCAATCTTTTCATTAAAAAGCCACATTAATATTGGAACTAGTGCCGCTGCAAATATAGAGGCTAATGAAACATATCGGCTGATATATACAATAAATCCCCAGATAGCAAAAACAATAATAGTCACTTTGGGAACTAATATCGCAATAACGCCAAGCCCTGTAGCCACACCACGGCCACCTTTAAATCGCAAAAATATTGACCAATTATGCCCGGCTATGGCTGCAATTCCACCAATTAGCATGGCTAGCGGAGTAGCAGACATTAACTGTCCAATATAGACCCCAGCTACACCTTTTGCTGCATCAGTAAGAAAAACGCCTAATGCCGGCCACGGACCAAGCACTCGATAAGCATTGGTTGCGCCAATATTTTTACTGCCAAACTGCCTGAGATCTACATCCCATAGACACCTTCCTAAAATTAAACCATTAGGAATTGAACCAATCAAATAGCTAGCACCAGCAATTAACGCCAGTGTAAATAAGTCCATTGCGCCCCCCCTCCCTGGTATTGGTTAGTCTTCTTCTTTACGTCCTCTAACAACTAATTTTAATGGAGTACCTTCGAAACCGAAGCTCTCCCGCAACCTGTTTTCTAAAAAGCGCAAATACGAAAAGTGCATGATTTCCGGCTCGTTAACAAAGAAAATAAAAGTAGGGGGTTTTACATCGGCCTGAGTCGTAAAATAAATTTTTAATCGTCTGCCATTTTCAGATGGCGGCGGATTAATAGCCGTAGCATCCGTAATGACCTGGTTGAGTACACTTGTTGCAATTCTCATTGAATGCTGCTCGGCTACAAATTTAACCAATTCCACAACACGATGAACACGTTGCTTGGTTAAGGCTGACGTAAATAATACTGGAGCATATTGCATAAAACCTAATTCATCACGCACCGTTTCTGTAAATCGCAGCGAGGTTTTACTATCCTTTTCCATCAAATCCCATTTATTTACTACAATGACAATACCTTTTCCAGCTTCGTGAGCATAACCTGCAATTTTCTTGTCTTGTTCAGTAACACCATCAACGGCATCAATCACCATTAAAACCACATCTGAGCGATCCACGGACCGCAATGACCGAATAACACTATAACGCTCTACAGGAAGATCAATCTTGGCCTTACGACGCATTCCAGCCGTATCAATAAGAACAAAATTAGTACCTTCTTTTGTAAAGTATGTATCGATAGCATCACGTGTAGTACCGGGTATGTCACTGACAATCACCCGTTCCTGTCCAACAAGAGCATTCACCAAGGAAGATTTTCCAACATTGGGACGCCCAATAACCGCGATTCGAATCTGGTCACTTTCGCCCTCAGCAACATGCTCTTTAGGTAAACTTTCCACAACCTTATCCAACAGATCACCAAGATTTAATGCATTTGATGCTGAAACTGGGATAGGCTCCCCTAATCCAAGATTGTAAAATTCATAAATTTCATCCATAGCTTTAGCACTGTCAACTTTATTGACTGCAAGAATTACAGGTTTGCGGGTATTTCGTAAAATAGCCCCTACTTCTTCATCAGAGGAAGTTAAACCTGTTTTTCCATCCACCATGAACAAAATAACATCAGCTTCCTCGATTGCCAGTTGTGCTTGATGACGAATGGCAGTTAGAATACGATCATCCGTGTCTATCTCGATTCCGCCAGTGTCAATCATAGTAAATTCATGATTCAGCCACTCAGCATCAAGATAAATACGATCCCGGGTTACTCCCGGCATGTCTTCGACAATAGAGACTCTTTTCTTGCCTATTTGATTAAAAAGGGTCGACTTTCCAACATTAGGACGACCAACAATAGCCACAATTGGTTTACTCATTTGCATCACCTAAATTTCATCTTTTTTATATTAAGCCTTGCATGAAGCTTATGTTTTATGCAAGGTACTATTCAACGAGAGCACTCTTGTGAAAATATATGCTACTTATTAGTGATAAGTAGCATACTGAAAAGTATTTATGTGGAAAATTACTCTTTAATTAGTTTTTCCCTTGAGAGAATGCCTATACCAGCAAAATCAATTAATTGCTTGAAGGCAATCACAAAGTTGCTAGTTGTCTGCTCGATCATGATCAACTCCACTGGTATAATAAGCGTTTAAGATCAGCTGCACCATAGGCAACACGGACGGGAATATTCAGTTGTTTTTCAATATCCTGCCATTTTGAGTCATCCAGAAAAACATCTTCGCCTTTTCGGAGTGCTATCCCAGGAATAATAATACCCGTTCTTTCGCCAGACAAAAAGCTCAGTCCTGTGACAATATCCTGCCCAGTCAATAATCCTGTAACGGTTATATCTGAACCAAAAAAACGGTTTTCTATCGGTACAATCCGAATATATAAATTGGGAATAGCAAGTTCATTGAGCAGGGGCTTTAATATTTTTTCAGCAGACCGACCGCAAACAATATCTATGTAAGTTGGGGCTGAATAACCTGTTGCAATCATGGAAGAACTTTCCCATTCAGTTAAGAAATTTCGAACAAGTCCAATGCCATTTTCTAACTGGGGAAATTCATCATAATGTTCATAGCTGGGAATTGGCTGATTAGCGGCAATATAAAATTCGTCAGATAAATAAACAAACGAAACTTCATGTTCAAGCCTGCTTTTCTCCTGCCACTTGCTCACCATGCTAATTATATGGTACGCCTGCTCTGATGTAAAGCCTTGTAATGGATAACAGTCATTTCGGTAACGACTTAAACCAACTGGAACAATAGCCAACGATTGAACGCTGGGATAGAGCTGATATAAATCTTCAATTGTTTTTTCTAAAATCATCCCATCATTAATGTTCGGACATAAAACAACTTGGGTATGAAGTTCAATGCCATTTTCAGTAAGCCTGGTAATCTGCTCCATGATGTTCGCTGCTTTTTTATTGTGTAGCATCTCGGACCTTAAAGGACCATCTGTTGTATGAACAGATATATATAACGGAGATAAATGTAATTGACGAATTCGATCAAAATCCCGCTCTATAAGGTTTGTCAGAGTGACAAAATTACCATATAAAAATGACATCCGATAATCATCATCTTTTACATATAAACTCTCTCTCATATTAGGAGCCATCTGGTCAACAAAACAAAAAATACATTTATTGGCACAGCGGCGTATTCCATCAAAGACCGCACTTTCAAATTCTATACCCAAATCTTCGTCATATTCTTTTTCTATTTCGATGATTTCCTGTTCGCCATTTGATTTTTCAATCAACAACTCCACATAATCATCGGCTAGGGCAAAACTTAGATCAATTAGATCTCTAAGTTCTTGACCATTAACTTTTAACAGTCGATCGCCTACTTCTATTCCGACCTCTTCTGCTATACTTTCGGGAATTATCTTTGTAATAGTGCCATAATATGACAAGCTTTTCACCTCTCTTTATTATTCCTTGAATTCATTGTTTTTTCCTGCAAATGAATCAAGGAGTGATGAGAAAAACATCACTCCTGTTAAAACCTTTATGTTTTTATTCTTTGTTTTTATTATCTTTCTCTTTATGCTGATCACGATTTCTCTTTGGAGCAAAAAAATTGGTAAATTCCGTGGTTGTAAACTGTTTTAATTTGGCACCGGCTTCTTTCATACTGCCTGTACTAATAAACAAGAAAGCAGCTACACCGACAACCAAAAGTCCAATAATCCACCCCATTGACTTAGTTGCTCCTGAAGCACCGGCACTTGCTGTTCCAAAACCTGCCGCACCTGCCTGATTAGCTGGATTAGGGCCGGTTTTACCAATAATGGTTGGTATTACATCTGCAAAAAGCGCAATACCCTTTTCAGCAGACGGACGATCATTAGTATGTGATCCAGCTTCAATCAGCATCGCCCGCGGATGTAAATCCTGATTATAGTCACCACCCTTAGCAAAGAAAATTCCTTTAACTAATCCGGGATGTTGTTTATCTGAGGCTGCCTTTATTTGCAAAGCATAATCTTCAATTTGTTTACCGGTAGGACCATATTTTCCCACAACTAATTGTACTTTGCTGATATCTTGTCCATCAACCTTCCCTTTGTAAACTTCAGGCGGTACAGCATCGCGATGCACGTCAAAAATTGCATCAGGCTGCTGTTTTTTAATTAAATCAAGTGCCGTACGCCGCGACCGTTCATAGGCCATATTATCATGAGGGTCATGTTTTGCATTGGAATGAATTGTTTCAATCCCTTTGGACTGTAATGCCTGAGTAAATGCATCTCCGACTTTGTATATCCCGCCATTACCTAAAATACTCTCCTCACCATCTGTTGGCACATAAGATTCATCAGAGTGAGTATGATAAATGGCCACTTTTCCAGTGCCTTGTGCTTTAGCTATACTTGGCATCAAAACGTCCCACCATAAAGCGTTTTTTTTGTTGGTATCAAGATACTGCGAGAGATTAACCTCACCAACTAATTTTGCATGAGCAGTATTTCCTTCCATACTAACAACTTGATAGCGCTTATTGTCTTCAGTTAGACATTCATCACCAATTTGCATTTCCCAGGCTGTAACATACACGGTTTTTCCGTTCTCATCCACAATATTATAATAGTTAGAACTATTTGCCGCATAGCCTTGAATAGCCATTGAACAGCTGAAAATCACTAGCGCAATGATCAATAGTATTTTATTCATTATCCTCACCTCTTCCATCCGGTTGCTGATTGGTTGTGGAATTGGTATCAGATTTTTCAGTTCGAACCGCTTTCAAATTCCGCTTTTTAGCTCCAGAGTTCGATAACTCTTTACTAAATTCATATAATCCTTCTGGCCGATTGGGACCAAGCACAGGACCACCCTGTAATTTTTCCCTGGTTTCTCCTACAAGTTCTGCAATCATAACAGCAACGATACCTGCTATAATAACAACATCAAAGGCACCAGCACCGCCTATTGCAGTAGTGCCAGGTATACCAGCCCGATAAATGGTTACTAAGTGAACAATATCACTCAAAATAATCCCTAATACTCCGCCAATAAACGCGCTGCGTCTTGATCTCCCAGCTAAATACGCAATCAGACCGGCTGAAATACCGTAGATTAATTTAGGATCCAAAAACATGTTTTCAGGCTCATAAGGTAAATAAAGCGAGCCAAGATACACAGCTGCTGCAACAAACACTGAAGCGATTACCGCTCTTACCCGTTCTGCTGTCTCGTCAGCAGTAAAAATTAACCAAATTGCCAATAAAGCTGGTAACAATGCGCCCCCAACATTGACAGTCAAATTAACCGGGTCACTCATAATTGGGATATCAACAAAGCTACCAAGAACGATGCCTACGATGAACAATAAAGCCTGCTTGTCTGTTAATCGCATTCTGTCCAAAATCCGCTGAGCAATACCAAAATAAACTAAGACGCCGATTACTAATAACGTAATCATTCCGATCGGCATGTTCATACTGAATTCACCTCTTAGCATAATAAAATTATTCTGTTGATTTAGCTTGCCCTATTTTCTCTGCTGAAATTCTTTTTAAACGAATATTAATAGTCAATCCCCAAAAAGAAAAAACATAGCTTAAATTAAGCTATGTTTTGGATCGATGAGCATATTTTGTTATATCAATACCACGAGCAGTTAACCACTGCGAACTATAGCCCGTAATGACCAATGGGACATGACTTAACTCTGTCGTTTCCTTGGCACCAACAAGAAACATATATTTTTTTATATCCTCAATAAAAGTATTAAACCATTGACAGGCATGTTCAATCCCATGTTGCTGAATTATTTTAAGAATGGGTGTTGCTAAACCGACTGCTTTACCTTTTAGGGCCAGCGCCTTAACAACATCCAAAGGTGTTCGTACACCACCCGATACAATGAGATCAACAGAATTAGGTATTACTGAAGCAACTTCAATCGCACTAATAGCAGTAGGAATACCCCAAAGAAGCAGATCAGATGCCAAATAGTCCTCTTTTCGCGCTGCCTCAATAGCAATAAAATTTGTTCCGCCAGCACCACCGACATCAATAGCCTTTACCCCAATATCAATAAGTTGCTTGGCTTGTTCCTGCGCTATCCCACAGCCTACTTCCTTTACAATAACAGGCACATCTACCGTCTCAACGATTTTGGCGATATTTCTCAGATATTCAGAAAAATCCCGGTCACCTTCAGTCATGATAATCTCTTGCGCTGGATTTAAGTGAATTTGGATCGCATCTGCTTGAATCATATCAATGGCTTGCTGAGCATGTGCCGAAGTTGCATAAGCTCCTAAATTGGCAAATACAATTCCATTGGGATTGACTTGTTTTATGATTTTATACGATGATTCAACATCTGCATTTTCAATTCCAGCAAATTGTGAACCAACGGCCATTGTACACCCAGTCATTCGTGCAAATTCGGCGAGTTGCTCATTAATATGAACCACATCGCTGGCACCGCCGGTAATCGCATTGATTATAATTGGATTGAGCATAGAGATCCCGGCAACTGAACAAGCAACATTGATTTCGCTCCAAGCCAAACTAGGAAGGCAATTATGAACAAGCTGAAGATCAGAAAAACTATTGGCCGCAGGACCATCTTCTATTTGTAATGAAAACTTAATGTGATCTAACTTACGTGATTCACGCACAGCTTTTAATCCTCACGCTTAAATAAATGCCCAAACTTATCCCCCAACGTTAAGCCAACTTCAGTATTCTTGTTGAGAAAATCCTGGTATTCAGCACGTTCAGCATCTTGGCTTGCCTTAACAATACTTAATGCAATCCGCTTATTGCTCTTATCTATTTCTAAGATCTTAACATTGACCTTTTGCCCCACACTTACGACTTCTTCGGCTTTATTCACTTTTCTTTCAGCTAACTCCGATAGTCTAACTAACCCTTCCACGCCTTTAGTTAGCTCAACAAATGCACCAAAATTTGCGATTTTAGTAACAACACCTTTTACACTGCTGCCTGTAGAAAACTGTTCGACCTTATCTAACCAAGGATCACGAGATACTTGCTTTAGACTAAGTGAAATTTTCTTAGACTGCTCATCTAATTTCGTAACCACCACAGTGACTTTATCACCAATATTCACAACATCATACGGTGTTTTTACACGTTCCCAGGATAAATCAGAAATATGGATAAGCCCATCTATGCCTCCAATATCCACAAAAGCTCCAAAATCAGCAATTCTCGTTACTTTACCTGTAAGGACATCATTAATGGAAACTGTCGAAAAAACTGTTTGTTCTTTTTGTCGCCTTAAATCCTCAAGTACCAGCCTACGGGAGAGTACTGCCCGTTGCTTGCTTCTATCAATTTCAATCGGAAGCAACGAGAAAGTTTGTCCGGTAAATTGCGTTAAGTCTTCAGTGTACCGAATATCTACCTGTGATGCCGGAATAAACCCTCGAATTCCACAAACACTAACAGCCAAACCACCTTTTACAGCTTCCGTTACTTTACCTGTCACAATTGCCTTTTTCTCTAGCGCTTCTTCTAATTTATCCCACGCTACAATGCGGTCAGCTTTTATTTTTGATAATACCAGGCCATCCTGTCCATCAATCTCACTGATATATACGTCAATTGTTTCCCCATCACGAATAACATCCATAGCAGTTTCCGGCGTAGGATAGGCAAGTTCAGTTAACGGAATTACACCTTCTGCCTTATAGCCGATATCAACAAACACCTCATCGTTTCTTACACTGACCACAGTACCCTTAACAATACTGCCAACACTAATTTCTTTTATGGACTCACTTAGTACTTCATTCATTTCCTGCATTTTTGTGTAGACCTCCTCAATTAACCAATCCGGCGTAGATGCACCGGCTGTTATTCCAACTAATTCAACTCCGCTAAGCCATCCTTGCTGTAACTCCTCAGCAATCTCTATATGATATGTTTTACAGCCTGACTGCATGCATAAATCAGCTAAATGTGTAGTATTAGCACTATTTCTTCCGCCAATCACAATCATAACATCAACTTTCGCAGCAAGTTCCAACGCAGCTTGCTGACGCAGATCAGTGGCTGTACAAATAGTACGTTGAATATTTAAATCATTTGTTTTAGCGTTTAGTATCTCGACAATATCCCGAAAAGCATCACTCGCAAAAGTGGTTTGCGCTACCACACCTAGACGATCTTGAAAAGCTAGCTTTTGAGCCTCTTCAATTGTCTCAATAATTTCCGCCTTATTGCCAGACCATTCAAAGATACTCTTAACCTCTGGGTGTTTCTTTTCGCCAATGATGATAACATGGTAACCTTTTTCCATCAATTCCTTTGCTGCTTGCTGAGCCTTTTTCACATGCGGACATGTTGCATCCACAATACGCAACCCCTTATCGTTGGCAGCCACATAAATATCTGGCCCCACTCCATGAGAACGGATAATTACAGTTCCCTGTTCTATTTCTTCAAGTGTGTGAGCCATTCCTATGCCTTGATTTGCTAAACGATCTACCATTTGGGGATTATGTATGATCGGGCCAAGCGTATATGTTTGGCCTTCACTATCAACGCAATCTTGAGCCATATCAACGGCACGTTTTACACCGTAGCAAAAGCCACGATGCTGGGCAACAATGATCTTCATAATGTCCTCCTTTTACTAGTTCCATTACCCCCGTTTTAAAATTCACTATGTAGCCTGTTAAATCCTCTCATGATTCATAAAAAATGATGAAGTTATTCTTTATAAAGCCATTTACCAAATAAGGCTCCAAATAATCTCTATTATTACTTTGAATATTATGATTCCAATCTGATGCAAACTATAATGCATCCATCAAATAAACGTAACAAAAGGAGGCTATTATGACAAAAATGCTTGTAAATGGATTATTTTCCACTATATCTGACGCCGAATTGGCAGCTATGGCAATGAATGCGGAATTTAATAGTGATCATACTGACGATTATAGTTTGGCTAACTCGGAAATTAATCATTCCAGTAAAACAGAGAGCTTAAGCAATACGGCCTCACAGCGTAATAACACCATAAATGAAGTAAATGCAGAGTCTTCTGAAAAATAAGCATAATAAAAATAAGAGAGGATGAGCAAATGCTCATCCTCTCTTATTTTATTAACTTGGAATATTAGGTTTCGTGGTATCGATTGGGCAAACATCTTCTTCACCTGTGTTCATGCCTATTGGATGATCAGTTTTCCACAATTCTAGCCATTTGCGTAATGAGTCAATCAAAGTAATAATCACTAATATGATCAATACAATGCTAATAGTTCCATTTGTGTTACCTAAAACATCACCACGCTTAAAATAAATCTGGGTATTCATGATACCAGCTGTTATAACTGTAGCTGACAAAAATATTAAAGGTGCAATTGTAATAAATGCATATGATTTTTTTTCAGCAATTTTCAGGATAATAGTTGTACCAAGAGCTAACGCAACCACGGATAGTAATTGGTTTGCTACTCCAAATAACGGCCAAATTGTAGCCACATCACCGCTATATAGTAAGTATCCCCAACAATAAGAAACCATTGCACTCGTTATAAGAATTCCAGGCCACCAACTTGTACGTTTCATAGGAGGATATACATAGGTTCCTATAATATCTTGAAGAATGTAACGTGCCACCCGTGTACCAGCATCAATCGTTGTAAGTATAAAGAGTGCTTCAAACATAATTGCGAACTGATACCAATAACTCATTAAGTGACTCATACCTCCAATGCTGGAGAAAATATGCGCCATACCTACCGCTAAGGAAACAGCTCCTCCTGGTCGACCAGCTACATCCATCCCTACAAGTGCAGATAACTCTTTCAATTCCACAATAGGCATATTTAATTTCGCAAATACAGCAGGGGTAGTGTTGATAGCAAAGTAATCACCTGGCATAAGAACAACAGCAGAAATCAGGGCCATTACCGCAACAAAGCCTTCGACCAGCATACCTCCATAAGCAATCGAACGAGCCTGAGATTCCTTTTCCAACATTTTAGGTGTAGTACCTGAACTAATGAGAGAATGAAATCCAGAAATGGCTCCACAAGCTATCGTAATAAAAACATATGGCCAAACCGGTCCTGGAATAATAGGTCCGCCGCCATCAATAAATTTTGTCGTCCAAGGCATATTCACCGCTGGCTGAACAATAAGAATACCTAATGCTAACGCTATCACAGTACCGATCTTCATATAGGAACTTAAGTAGTCCCTTGGAGCCAGCAGCAACCAAACTGGTAAAACGGCTGCACAAAACCCGTACAACGGTAAAGCAACAGATAATTGATTTTTAGTTAAATTAAACAAATCAGCTAATCCAGCCAGCGGCTGACCAGGAGTTAGCCAATGACCAGTAAATACTGCTGCCAAGACCAGCAAAAAGCCAGCAATTGAACCAGAACGAATAGATCCTGGCACAATTTTGAACATATATAATCCAACGATAATCGCAATTGGAATGGTCATGAAAATAGTATATACACCCCATGGGTTTTTAAAAAGAGCATTAACAACTACAATTGCCAATCCTGCAAGAGCAACAATAATAATGAATAAAATTGAAAGTGATGTTGTAACACCCGTTACAGCACCTACCTCTTTCCTGGCAACAACGGCTAACGATTGCCCGTTATGGCGAACAGATGCAAATAAAATAATAAAATCATGAACAGCACCAGCAAATACTGAACCCAGTAGAATCCACATAAATCCGGGACCCCAGCCGTATTGTGCGGCTAATACAGGCCCTACCAGCGGACCAGCTCCCGCAATCGCAGCAAAGTGATGTCCAAACAGCACCCACTTGTTTGTTGGAACAAATTCGCGCCCGTCATTACACTTATAAGCCGGAGTAATATTAGAGTCATTTAAAACCAGTACTTTTGCAGCGATAAATGCCGAATAATAGCGATAAGCCAAAGCAAAAAAACAGGATGCAACAATGAGTAACATGATAGAGTTCACACTGATTCCTCCTATCTCATTAAGAATATAGGCTGACGAAAACTCTTTAAAGACCACCTCCAGAAACAATTCAAAAAATTCTTACTACTATAAATTCAGAATAATCGATTTTCCATTGATTAGCAATAGGGTATATTTAATAAAAAACAAAAAGAGCGTTAATCAACGCTCTTTCTTAGTTATGGCTATTTCATTGGTCTAACAAAAGTGCAATTTCAGCCATGATTTGGTTTGAAATTTTTTCCATATTCTCTTTATCTGCTTTTTCTTTATTCACATAAATCGGTTTTCCAAATCGTAATTCAATCAATGGAAAAAAGCCATTGTTAAAGATTTTATTTGTACCAATTATGGCGGTCGGAACAATTGCCGCACCAGCTTTGACTGCTATCATTGATAGCCCCGGCTCGGCCGGACCTAATAAACCGTTCTTACTCCGCGTCCCTTCCGGAAACAATCCCAGACAGCTGCCAGCTTCAAGCGTGTTGATCGCAGTACGAATCGCAGTACGGTCGGCGGCTCCACGCCGGACTGGAAAAGCATTTAATTTCTTAATCACCCAACCAAATATCGGAACTTTAAAAAGCTCTTCCTTGGCCATAAAATGAATGGGTCTCGGCATAAAAGTACCAATTAGCGGTGGATCCCAAAAACTTAGATGATTTGCAGCAATAATGACTCCGCCCTGTTTCGGGATATTCTCCTGCCCAATGATTTGACAACGGAAAAACAATTTAAATATAATTCCTAAAAAATTCTTAAAAAAACTATACATTGCCAGACCTCTTAGTACAAAGCCCCAAAATTTCACTAACTGCCCCATCAATTGATAAATCTGTAGTATCTATTAATACTGCATCATCAGCTTGAATTAACGGAGCAATCTCACGCTCACAATCCTTTTTGTCACGACAGGAAATTTCAGCCTTTAGCTGTTCCAAGTCTACCTGGTATCCTTTCGTTGTCATTTCACGCCATCGTCTTATAGCACGTTCTTCAATCGATGCAGTTAGAAATATTTTCAAATCAGCGTTTGGTAATACGTGCGTACCAATATCGCGTCCATCCATCACTACTCCACCAGCATCAGCCATGCGGCGCTGCAGGATGAGCAAATGACGCCTTACCTCGGGAATTTGAGCTACTTCAGCCACCATATTAGTAACCTCTGGGGTTCGGATTTCCTCAGTGACTTCAGATCCATTAACAGTGACAAAAGTTTTCCCGTTACTATAAGTCAATTCTATATTTATTTCAGCAGCAATCGAAGCAATTTCTTCAGCACTTAACTTGGATAACTGAAGAGCCCGCCAGGCAACAGCCCTATACATCGCTCCGGTATCGATATAGGTGTACTCAAGACGTTGAGCCACGATCTGCGCAACAGTACTTTTTCCCGCCCCTGCCGGTCCATCAATTGCAACAACTAATTTTTTCATATTCTCCTCCATATATGATTAACCATTTAACCGTTTCAGAACTGAATAAAAGTCAGGATAAGATATATCAACACAATCAGGCTGCTCAATTTCCACACCTTGACCTGCGGCTCCGGCGATGGCTAATGCCATGGCGATACGATGATCATGATAAGAATAACAACCGGCTTCTTTAAGAACTGACCGCTCAATAATAAGACCATCTTGACTCTCAGTTATGATACCGCCCAGTTTGGAAAACTCAGCCGCTATGGCTTTCAGCCGGTCTGTTTCTTTAAATCGCAACTCTTCTGCTCCAGAAATCGTAGTGCGTCCCTGAGCAAACATAGCAGCGACCGTCAGCACAGGAATTTCATCAACCAATCGCGGTATTATTTCGGCTTGAATCGAAACACCATGCAATTTAGCATATTTAACATTGATATCAGCAACAGGCTCTTTTCCGCTCCAACGTTCATTGCTGAGAGTAATGTCGGCACCCATTTGTTTTAAAACATCTAAGATACCAGTACGAGTTGGATTAATTCCGACATTGGTTAATGTTAGATTGCTGCCAGGAATGATTGAAGCTGCAACCAGCAAAAACGCGGCTGAGCTGATATCACCAGGCACATCAATAACTTCTGGTGCCAAAAATTCACTGACACGCTCAATACTTACTGAATTCCCATCACGTTTTAGCGAAACCCCAAATGTTTCAAGCATGCGCTCAGTATGATCACGTGACAAATAGGGCTCAGTGACAGTTGTTACACCATCGGCAAAAATTCCAGCAAGCAAAATCGCTGATTTTACTTGGGCACTAGCCATTGGCATATTATATTCTATGGCATTTAACTGTTCTGCAGGTAATATTGCCAAAGGCAGTAAACGCGATTGCTGCCGAGCTGCAATCTTTGCCCCCATCAAAGTAAGTGGTGTAATCACACGTCCCATTGGGCGTTTTCTCAATGAATCGTCGCCGGTAAAAGCGCTAAAAAAGGGCTGTGCTGCTAAAATTCCCATGAGTAATCGCAGCGTAGTCCCCGAATTGCCCGCATCCATGATATTTTCAGGTTCTCTCAAACTATACAAACCTTGACCGGTTACAGTTAACTCTTTGTTTTCGCTGATCTCTACTGTTGCTCCCAAAGCTTTCATACAACTTACAGTTGAAAGACAATCCTGGGCAAAAAGAAAATTTCTAATTCTCACAGGTGTTGATGCCAAACTGGCAAACATAACACTGCGATGTGATATTGATTTATCACCAGGTATGCTAATAACGCCTGTCAAAGAGCGCGCAGATTGAATTTTTATAACCTCACCCATAAAAAAACCACCTTTTTGTGCTTCTATTCTAGTTATCTGTTATTACAGCACTTATAGCTGCTATATCTTTCATAAGTTTTGAAAAGTTATGCGGTGTTAAAGACTGCGGTCCATCCGAAGCAGCCTCTTCAGGACACGTATGAACTTCAATAATAAGGCCGTCTGCTCCCGCCCCTACAGCAGCTCGCGCCATTGGGGAAACTAAACGCCAACTGCCTGTTCCATGACTTGGATCGACGATTACCGGCAAATGACTTAAATGCTGTACTAATGGCACGGCACTTAAATCCAGCGTGTTTCGAGTATAGGTCTCGAAGGTTCTGATCCCGCGTTCACATAATAGAACATTCGGATTACCACCAGCCATAATGTATTCTGCTGCCATGAGCCATTCTTCTATAGTTGCCGACGCACCGCGTTTTAGTAAGATTGGTTGATTGGTTTTTGCAACTTCTTTCAGCAGAACAAAATTTTGCATATTTCTTGCGCCGACTTGAAGCATATCAACATGTCGGGAAACCACTTCAATATTGCGCGGGTCTGTTACTTCTGACACTGTTGGCATATTAAATTCTCTGCTTACAGCCAACAAAATGGACAAGCCTTCTTCTTCTAAACCTTGAAAACTATATGGAGATGTACGTGGCTTATAAGCTCCGCCGCGCAACATAACTGCACCTGCTTTTTTCACTGCCATTGCCGCTTCCCTAAATTGCTCATAACCTTCGATAGCACAAGGTCCCGCAATAACAGGCTTAGCAGCTCCTCCAAATTCCACGTCACGAACCTTAATAATGGATTTAGATTGCTTAAATTCCCGACTGGCAAGCTTAAAAGGAGTAGTGATCAAAGAAACTGATTCCACCCCTGGCAGATTCTGATAATCATCAATATTGCAAGCCTTCGAATTGCCAATCACCGTAATCATTTTTTTGCCATAATGTTCTAAATAGAATGGTTCTAACCCAGATCGGCTAATTTTCAATAAAATTCTATCAATCTGTTCGGTAGTAGTTGCATAGTTCAAAACAATAATCATATCTACCGATCCTCCATAACGTTTGATTGAAAAACTAATTATTCATGTTATATTTCCACTTAATGCATATTAAGCTAAATGAAATAATTCCGCAAAGAAGGCTAATATCCTCCATGAAATTACACTTCAATTAATTTTTAAATTTAACTTTTCCAATAGGAACAATTCCACCCTTACTCTCTACAGCTAAGCCATCAATCGGTGAACTAAGTGAATTGCTTGGTATATTGACAATAAATTGAGCAGTCTCCTTTTGCATACCCGCATCAATCTCAACATAATCCCCTTCATATACGCTGAGTTTTACCTCACCCTTACGAAAGTCATCAATAACTTTCCCATTGACAGTCACAAAGATATTGCCGTCACTGACTGGTCGTATCATTCGTATAATAATCACCTTGCTATTGCGCAGTGATTGCAGCCGACCAGCCTCAGTTGATTCGCTTATTTTGAGTGGAACTGAAGCATATTGAGGCATCTGAAAAGAGATCTGCACACCTTCAAACATGTCGACTCTTGATAAGTACGGTCTTACATTATCTCTAAACAATAGCGCTTGGGAAACAACTAATACTCCAATAAAGAATACTGAAAGTTTTAAAAGTATAACCTCACCATACCTGATCTTGCGCCAAGCCGATTTTCGCATTGCAGAGCCTCCGTTTGGTAATTGCCATCATTTAGTGTGCCTTTTATTCTTTTACTGCTGCATGCCTGCCAGCAACATAACCTGTAGAAAAAGCAGCCTGGAGATTAAAGCCGCCGGTATAGCCGTCAATATCAATAACTTCTCCAGCAAAATACAAATCAGCGATAAGTTTTGATTCCATTGTCTTTGGATTAATCTCTTTAATATGAACCCCGCCAGCAGTAACGATAGCCTCGCTAACCGGTCTAGTTTTCGTAATAGTTAATGTTAAACCAGAGATTACTTCTAACAAGCGTAAACGTTCAAGCTTGGTAATTTGATGAACGGGTTTATCTGGATCTAGATAAGCCAAGTCAATAACAGGATCAATTAACTTGGCAGGCAATAACTCATTCAGAGAATTTTTAATTTGCTTACGCGCAAACTTTTCAAAATCACGTTGAAGCCTTTTATCAAGAGTATCCTGCGATAATGCCGGTTTCAAATTTATAGAAATTGCTACTTCTTTGTTTAGGGCTAATTGTTCGGCTACTTTTTTACTTAACGACAAAATAATCGGTCCTGACAAACCATAGTGAGTAAATAGCATTTCACCAAATTCTTCAGCTACTTTTTCACCACCTGCAATGACGCTTGCAGAAACATTTTTCAACGACAGTCCCTGAAGATCAGTAATCCAGTCTTCCGCTACCTCTAGAGGAACTAATGAAGGTTTGATAGGTGTTATAGTATGCCCAATTTTACGAGCCATATCATAGCCATCACCAGATGACCCTGTTCCTGGATAAGATGCCCCTCCCGTTGTTACGATAACAGCATCGGCAGTATGGCACTCTCCGCTCTTAGTCATTACTCCACTAACTCTATTTTTATCAACCTTTATCGAAGCGACAGGTTGTCCAGTTATAATTGATACTTGCAGACTATCCAAAGCTTTAGCAAAAGCCTTAACAACATCTTTTGCCTGATCACTAACAGGGAAAACACGTCCGCCCCGCTCAACCTTGGTCTGTACACCCCAACGATGTAGCAAATCAATAATATTATGATTGTCAAAATTATGGAATGAACTGTATAAAAAGGGTCCATTTCCCGGCATATTTTTTATAAACGTTTGAATATCACAGCTATTGGTAATATTGCATCTTCCTTTACCGGTTATCAATAACTTCCGGCCAATGCTGGACATTTTTTCAAATATAGTTACACTTGCGCCGTGCTCAGCGGCACTAACAGCTGCCATAAGCCCGGCTGCGCCGCCGCCAATTATTATCAGTTTTCTCATTTTTTTCACCTGTTTTTCATACATTTTTTAACAGCTTGTCTTATTATTATAAAACAAAAATACCCTTATCCATAAATAAGGGCAATAAAATTATTTTTTCATTGTAAGCTTTTTTAATTCTTCCAATTCATTTGCCGATAGAAAGCGATATTGGCCACGCCGTAATCCTGAAAGAGTTAGACAAGCAAACTTAGTCCGTTTAAGTTGTCTGATCGGATAGCCGATTGCTTCACACATTCTGCGTATCTGCCTGTTTTTCCCTTCATGAATTGTAAACTCTAATGTTGCTGAATTCTTCTCACGATCTATTTCCACCATATGAATTTTCGCTGGTGCGGTTATCCCGTCGGCTAACTTGATACCAACTCTTAATAAGTCCAATTTTTCCTCAGGCGGTATACCTTTAACTTTAGCAATATATGTCTTGTAAATAATATGGCTGGGATGAATTAAAGCATGAGTCAATTCACCATCATTAGTTAAAAGTAACAATCCTTCAGTATTATAATCAAGCCGCCCAACAGGATAAACCCTTTGCGGAATATCTTTTAAATAATCGATAACGGTCTGACGATCCCCTGGATCCTTAACGGTGGTAATAACACCTTTAGGCTTATTCAACATGATATAAACGTTTTCTTCACTTTTTAGAAGCTTCCCATCAACAGTGACCCGATCTTTGCCCACCTGGACTTTAGTGCCTAGTTCGGTGATAACAGAACCATTCACAGTCACTCTTCCTGCTTTAATAAAATTTTCAGCTTCTCTTCTGGAAGCAACTCCAGCTTGACTAATTACTTTTTGCAAACGCTCCAACATAATATCTCCTTATGACTGCAAATATTAAACAATTAATTTAATCCTGTAAAAGTTGCGAAAAGTCTGTCTGTACTTTGCACAACCGTACTTTTTTGTTGTCCTGTGTTTCTTTATGACAACTGCCACAAACGCCCTCGCCACAACACATTGTAACGTTATTTGTAGCAGCCATTGGTATATTTACTCCAGCCTCGTGCATAGCAGAAATTATCGCATAATGCTGATCATCTGGTCCAGCACTGACAATTAAATCCGGACTTAAATTAAAAAGTTCCCGTAGCATTGGAATCCCGGACTGCCTCATAGAAGGAACACTATGCACTTGCACTCCCCATTCATTCAACTGTTCACCAATAAAAATTTTTCGGGCATGACCAGGAGCAAGCACGGCTAAAACTTCATTTTGATTGCGCACCAACTTATCTATTAAGGGTAATGCCGGTGCTTGACCAATCCCCCCAGCTACCAATAATATCTTACCTTCCCTTATATTGTCAATCCAAGGCTGCCCTAATACTCCATTATAGTATGGCCCAGTCACTAAGATTTGATGATTATCGCCTTGAATGAGTCTAACTGACTTAGGGCCTATTGTTTCAATCACGACTTCCACTCTATTGTCAACAACCCTCATGATGCCAACAGGAAAATGATAAAACTTTGGATCGGTTGCTCTGCGAAGAAAAACAAATGATCCGGTCCGTTCTAATTGACGCGCAAGGTCATCCTCAACGGTAAACTCAAGCAGATAAGTATTTTCGCTAAATTGTTCTTTTATGGCAAATTCAGTTACGGTTTCCATTCTAATTGAAATGTCCTCCTTAAAGGCTTTGCCACCGCTCTTATTTTGCCAGTACTTTTCGTACAATATACAAACGCCAGACCAATTACAATCACAGACAGTACCACCCTTAAGATGACTGCAAAACTCACAATGATTTGTTTCGGCAAGTAAACACGGGCAATATCGAGAGTTAATGTCAATACATCTTGTTGTCAATTGCTTAAGCATGCAATCTACCTCCTACTAAACTAAACATCCGTTATAAACATCCGTCAGTCCAGTTTGAGCGACACGTTCTTTGATTTCTGAACGATTAATTGAATATAACGATAAACTTTTCATCCGTTCAAAGTAAACCGATCCTGAGAAAGTATATCGAATCTTCATGCCATCCTCAGATAACATTCTTTCATGAACAAATTTTATGAAATCACCTGTTGCTAAATCACGCGGTAATTCTAAGTATTGCATATCCAGGCAATATCTAACAGCGTATTATTCAAATTGCTATGTTGCAATAATTATTGTAATATATTTCCAGGAAATGATAGGTTTATTTTAATAAAGGTTAGCTTGCACACCATAGAAATACCATACAGATAACAACACATAAAAACCTGCATAAAAGAGTGTTTATTACTCTCGTCAAAAATACACGTGTTCCGCAAATCTGACAAACGAATGCCCACACCATCTGTTTTAAATGCTACCGCTCACCTTATATCTAAAATACGTCATAATTCGGCCATAATGCATTTAATTCTAAGCGGCGGCCTGGTATTATTGTCTGGATTATATGTATTATTACCTCCCTTTGCACGCAGTCGAGCAGCAACACTTTGGCTGTAGAAGGAATACTCTTCAAATTGTAGTAATATTAAAGATATTAAAAAAATGAGCTTCAAGGAAGTGTTACCTTGATAAAGAATTTTTTTTATTGGTTATTTACGTCATTGTCCGCAATATTGGTCTTATACCTTTCACTTCAGTTAGTTCATTATTATGATGCAAAATTTCGCCCTGCCGCCATAATTTCACCAGCAGAAATTACAGTTTATGTCAGTGGATCTGTTGCAAGACCTGGTGTTTATAAACTTTCATCTGGCAGCCATATTGTCGATGCCATCAATGCAGCCGGAGGTTTAAGCTCTAACGCTGATGTCAGTTCAATAAACTTTACTGACCCAGTCGCTGATCTTATGCAGATAGTCGTATATGAACCCAAGAATCCACCGTCACCATAGTGGTGACGGTGGATTCTTAATTATCTAAAAAAAAACCGCCCAGGGCGGTAATAAGTTACAAATGTTTAGATAACAACTGAAATTGATATCCTAATTCTTCAATTTCCTTACGCGAGAGAACAACTCCTTCGGGAGGACGGCTGTTGAGTTTGAATACCAAGGCCTGTTGTCCTGTTTCCTGCTGAAAGTCAATTCGATTTAAAGTGACTTCTGTTTCTAAAAGATCGGTAAGTATTTCTGCTGTAGCTTGATGGCCTACGGCTGAAATAATATTAGATGCTGATCGGACCAGCTGTTTTGCTTCTTCTAAACTGATTGTTCTGCAGGAATATTCTCCTTCAGCCGTAATAATAGCACCGTTTAAGATAGCAATAGGTAGGCTTTTCTCCATCGTATATTACTCCTTTGTAATGTAGCACGACTAGCGCCTATAAGTTTGATAATTAATATGATATTATTATAACATAAAATGAACTGAACTGAAGCTTTCGTTATCAGTTATGAACCAATTTATCTACAAAGATAAACTTTTGCACTCTACTCCACACAACGGAACAAGATAAAAAATAGATTGAGACACTGCACTCACCGATCATGCTTTTCTCAGACTTATTATGATAACTAGATCATAAATATTAGACAAAACAATAAATTCAGAATATAATGAAAATAGAAGCAATATTAAAGGAGGATGACAAGATGCTTAAGGATTATCCTGCTACTCAATTATTTCTTCTATGGTTATTCATTTTAGTTCTGCTGCTTTTTATGACCCCATTTCTAACAGAGTGGCACTACTTTGCCTCTTTACTAAGCAGCTTGAAATTTATAGTAAAGGTTATCTGTGGATTCTTCTTGGTATGTACACTAATTGAAATAAAAGAGATACTACATTCTCGTAAGCAAAAACATCTCCACTAATGATAAAAATAGTCTTCTCCAAAAGGAGATAACGATTTAGAAAAAAACTTCCCGGTGCTTTGGCACCGGGAAGTTTGAATAGTTTAGCGATATAGGCGAAAATCGTTATCTCTAGGGCTCCAACCTCTATCTCCAATATGGATTTGCTTCGGATCAATACGATGCCCATCGACAAACAAGTCAAAATCAACATATTTACCACCCTTAATTTTAAAATCAAGACCATCTATCCCGCTATCGGTTTTAAATTTAAAGGTTATCATGTCACGTGTTGAAGAAGTTTTATAAAAGTCATTTCGTTCAATTCGTTGCCCATGGATATCAGCAAATTTTCCGTTTGTACGGATAACGCCACTAAATTCATGCTCTTGTCCACGTGTTGTTGTCCAGATATGTAGCCCGTCTTTATCATGCCAAATATAGTAACCGCGACTTTTGCCAGGATCAAAGGCATCTGGTTTTCCGTCTATACTTGGTGACCAAGCAAACGCAGAACTGCAAAAAGACAAAATTAATAACGATAATGCAAAAATTGAATATAATTTTTTCATGAACATTCCATCTCCTTATAAGTAATATTTCTACTTAAATCATAACTTGGAAATGTGACAAAATTATGACTATCCAGTCAATTTCAGGTAAAAAAGCCGCTCGTTTTTTCACGAGCGGTTTTTTAATATAAAACTGCAATTGCAATCTGAAATTCTAAGATCACCCAGCAATTTTTTTCTTTATAGTACGATATATACCAGTCCCAACAACTTCGTTGCCCAGTTTAATTAAATGTTGTATCAGCTTAAGTATATCATCGTCACCTGCCCAATGTCTTTTGACTATATCGGGATTAACTTCATTGATAATGCCATCAAGTACATAAGCAGCTAAAGCTAAATCATCGATGTATCCTAGTGGTCCAATGATAGCCTCAGGCATTAGGTCAAGTGGTGATATGAAATAAGCGATTGCACCAGCCAGCTTTGCTTTTTGTTTTATCGGCACTTGTAAATCAAGTGTTAGTTTACAAAGCAAATGAAAAATATCGGGGGCGACTAAAATATATTCGACATACTTATTTTTCTTACTATCTTCATTCGAAATATATCCGCGGACTTTCTGTCTCAATTTTTGATAAAAATCACTCTGCGTTTTATCCATTCGAACCTCCCGGTTTTTTAAGTTAACATTATTATGTCTCACACAAGAACGAATAGTCTTTTATCTGTAAATTTAAACAACAACCTATGTCCAGATTTTATTTAAATGCCGTTCCCAAAATTATCCTTCGTCAATTTAAAAATATTTCGGTAGAAAATAATCAATTCCTGCAAATGCAAAAATCGCAAGCAAACAGAATCTTTGAAATAACATTTGTTAATCCGTAACAGTTCCACCTTGTGTCTAATTAACATAATATAAATTAAAGATATTAGGAGGGATCAGCATGCAATATCGTTATCCTAATTATAGCTACAGACGCAGCCTTTACGGCAGGCGTAGAATCGGTGGATTTCATCATGGATTTGGTGGATTTGGCCTTGGTACACTCGGTCTTGCACTGGGATTAAATTATATACTTGGCTATCCTGGATATTATCCCTGGTATTATTAGGGTTAGCCCTTTCAACATCCAATTTGAAGGATAACTTCAGTTCATTCCTGGTAAACCGCCAGATGTAATCCACATGAAAGGGTTAAATACTTGCCTATCCTACACAGTTCTCCTGATCTGACTATTAAGCTTAATAGTCAGATCTTTTTTATTTATACTCCATTGCTCTCTTGAATTTAACCATCTCACTTCTCATAGAGACTCTGCAAATAGCTCTTATTTATTGCCTTAATACAGTTACAGCTTCCCTGCCTTGTTTTGGGTATTAATCTTTTAATCTTGCAAACAATAATTCTGGGGGGGTGATAAGATGAGTAAGAAGCAGACTAATGACTCTATGGAGCAAAAAAAAGCCAAGCAACAAAACCAACAAACGAAAGATGCTGGCAGCATGAGAAGTAAACATACTGATGGTCCCAACCATCCATCAACCTGAGAGCAGCCATAGGCTGCTCTCTTTTGTATTTAAAATTGAATAAACCACCGGTCCTGTCCGACAGGCGGGTATGGTTTCTATTAGTACATTTGCTTCCTTACTTAGGAAACTATTAATTGGCACTTAGCTCTATTACAAAATTAAGTAACCTCACCTTTAGGACGACTCATACTCTTTTCTTCTTGATTTCTCAATATAATTTTCGCTCTAATTTCTAGTGCTTTGCGCTGCCTCACTAAATCAGGCGGGTTAGCATACCGAATGGCTTTTACTGTAAACTTCATTAGCATCCCCTCCGCTAAAGCATATGCAGCCTGAGTTTGTACAGTTGCTACACTCTAGCAAATGTAAGCAAAATTACGCTAAACATTTTTGAGGATGCTTCGAAAAGCCATCGAATCAAATATTGACTATAAACCTTCATAAATTCCAAGTCAGAGTAGTATATACAGGTAACAGATGATTACAGCTCTACCTGCAACCAATTTATATTAGCAATTAAAACTTGTTTATGCTGATTAAGACAGGTAAGGAGTTGAAATTTTTCATGAAAGCTATCTGTGATGTTATAAAAAACAGACGAAGTATTCGAAGATACCTGCCAAATCAAGTTAAAGATGCCGAGGTGGCCTCAATTTTGTAAGCAGGTACATATACACCAAGCGGAAAATTGGTATCATCCAATATATTCACTAAATGCATGCCGACAGTTTTTCTTTGATTATAATAAATTAACGGAGGTTGATTATGTTCCAAGTTGCAGCCTATGCGCGTGTAAGTACCGATGAGCAAGCAGAGCAAGGAATATCTATCCCTTCGCAAAAATCTCGCCTATTAGCGTATATACAGTCTCAGGGCTGGGATCTATATGACTTTTATATTGATGATGGTTATAGCGGCAAAGACTTAAATCGACCAGATATTAAGCGTCTGATATCAGACGTAAAAGAAGGCAAACTAAAAGCGGTTGTTGTGATCAAATTAGACCGCCTTTCACGTCGCCAGAAAGATGTGCTCTATCTATTGGAAGATGTACTTGAGCCTTCGGCAGTCGGATTTAAATCTGTATCTGAGCCATTTGATACAACAACACCTTTTGGCAAAGCCGCCATTGGGATGATGGCCGTATTTGCTCAACTTGAACGCGAAACTATTGTTGAGCGAGTTAAAGATGCAAAAAAAGAAGCGGCACAACAAGGCCGTTTTATGGGCGGTCCTATACCATACGGCTATAATCATAACCCTGCTACAAAAAGCGTTTCTATAGACGCTGCAGAGGCCACCATAGTACGTTTTATTTTTGAACAATACCGAACTAGCTGCAGAGGTTATCAATACATCGCTGACTTGCTAAATGAGCGAAGAACACCACCACCTGGCACTGCCGGCAATTGGCAGCGTTCTACAATTAAGGCAATGCTGCACAATCCCTTTTATGCTGGATTTATTCAGCATAAAGGAAACCTTCATAACGGTAAACATTCTGCAATTATCTCTGCGCAAGAGTATTTTGACGCACAAGGCTTGCAAACATCACGCAATACCTATAATTCAGATTCTAAATCTTGCTTGCTGACTGGACTAGTCTATTGCACGGAATGTGGGGCAAAAATGCGTTTAAAAAAAGTATGGAAAAACCCACGTAATCCAATAGAAAAGGTTGCATACTATGTTTGTTATTCACAAGATGGCAGTTCGCGTGAGATGATTAAAGATATTACCTGTCGTTCTGGTTATAAACGTGCGGTAGAATTAGAAGCCGCTGTAATCGAACAACTAATGAACTATAGCAGCAACACAACTCTCCTTGAAGAAGTATCCGCACAAGTCATGAAATCAACTGATCATGCTTTGGCAACAAAGGCGTTATCTCAGTTAAAAAAAGAAGTCGATGGAATACAAAAGAAAGTAGACAAATGGTATGATGCATTTGAAAACAATCTTATTTCCGCCGCTGATTTTACCTCAAGGGTAAAAAATTTACGTGAACGCAAAACCTATTTGGAAACTCAAATTCTTTCTTATACCGACAATATCACCACCGCCACTATAAAGGCAACTACCCGCCAAGAACTTATAAAAGATTTGAGTAATTTCAAAAATAGCTGGGATAAAGCAAGTCCCGAAGAACGCCACAGCATATTATCAAACATGATCTCATCTGTGCATGTAAGTAAAGAAAACGAGATTGAAATCATCTTTTTCTAGCTATTTCAAGCCTAAATAAAAAGAGCCTTACGGCTCATATAGTCAGTATATCTGCTTCTTTTCATAATAATATAAAAATATATACCCCAAAACCACGAGCGCAGTTAATGTGCCAAATAGAATGCCTCCAAATAAACTATACATCTTAATATTCCCCTTCCTAATTCCTAGGTAATATCTTGAGTATATTTTATTTTACTTTTCTTTGTTTTTTATTAGAAAATCAGGTTTCATTTAACAGCGCTTCTCAGCAACCTTACTCTTTTATGTTTATTTTAATGATTTTCTATGTTCAGAGACTTTTGATACATGATGTTTGGAGAATCTTAAAAACTTACGCTGTTTTAAGTTCACTTCCCGAATCAAATTCTTATTTCGCTTTGCCTGCACAATGTAACTATCAATCAGCGCTTTCGACTCAGCAAGTTTTTGACTAGTCCGCCTGAATTCTGCATCATTAGATGCTTGATCAAAATCTTTTTGAGCTCTCCGGAGGCTAGTAATCATATCTCTAAAACGTTCATCTTTAATAAAATCTATCGGCTTTTCGATTATCATACTGATTCCTCCTGATATGATTCGAGATCGTTATTATTATCTCTAAATTAGGAAATTATATAAAAACTATATTCATTTACACTAAATTTGATGCGATATTTACACTGCATAGCAATATGGAGATAATGCCACAGCATTATGCCCTGCCAATAAACCTGTTACGACAGCTTCGGTGTGCCCAACCATAATTGCCGCTTTTTCTCCAGCACAAAATAAATTGTCGATGCTATCGACTTTAAGTAAATCATTACATGGCGCAATCCCTATATACCGCATGGAATTGCCAATTCCCCCGGCATATGGATCTTCGTAACGTGCTCTTTCTAAGCCAGGAACTGTACGTAAATCCTCCAGTGGAAAATACGATGTCATCATTTTTGCATGACCTGTATCTAATAAAACCAAATTCTGCGCATAATCGGCTATGGCATATTGCGTGCAGGCCTTTTTACCAAGCGATCCGCTCTTTCTGATATTTTCTGGCAGAGATAATACAACAACGCCTTCACTTTCAAGTTTATCTTTAATCTCATTGCTAAGAGAATCTTTATTTAATTTGCACGACCCACTCATTGCCCCGATAGATCCATCATCTTTAAGCCCCATTAACTCTTTTACTTCAGCTTTAGCAGTAACACTAACCCGAGGACCAAATGATGGACAACGAATCACGCACATCGCACAACCATTACCATATGTAAGGCAATTCCCCATCGGCCCCGCAGTACCGGTAGTATCTACAAAGGCATCGGCTTTAATCACTTCACCACCATCAATCATAATGCCTTGTAATTTCTTCCCATATTTGATTACATCGACAACCCTTGTTTTGGTTTTGATTTCAACACCATAGTTTTGCAGTATCTTTTTAACCAAAGGTTCCATTGTGGTCACATCATAAAAGGAAGCGTGACTATGACCAGGAAAACTAACTGCTCGATGCCGGCTATTAGCATCCATCGCTACAAATAAATCGCCGCCTCCCATAGCTATTGCCTCTTCGGCAGCCGTATACCGACCGTTATTACGGAAAATACCTCCGACAAGCCCTGTGCCTAACAACAAGTCAGTGCGCTCAAGCAGCATTACCTGTGCACCTGCTTTAGCAGCAGACAATGCCGCAGCACATCCAGCCCAACCCCCGCCGACGACTACAACTTTAATCATGGACGTCCCTCCATTCTCCTCATTGTCACATTACAGTCTATTCCCACCTTGTCGAAGTGTCACTCAAATATAAATAAAATGAGACTTGGATTAAACCAAGTCTCGATATCGAATACGATTTCTCACCCAAATAATTTGGAGCAAATATAAATTGACATAAAAAATCCTGTCAAGTCACCAATCAGTCCAACAAAAACAGAATAACGCGGCTTTCGTATACCAACTGCACCGAAGTAAACTGTCAGAATGTAAAATGTTGTATCCGTGCTCCCCATTACTGTCGAAGCAATCCGACCACATAATGAGTCAGGACCAAAAGTATTAAGAATCTCGGTTGCAAGACCTAACGACCCTGTACCTGACAGCGGACGCATAATAGCAAGCGGCACCAAATCTGATGGAACACCTAAAACATTTAGACTTGGGGCTATTAACATAATAAGCGCATCCATAGCACCTGATGCTCTAAAAACATTGATTGCTACCATCATTGCAACTAGAAAAGGCATAATTCTAATCGCTGTTTTAAATCCCTCTGCCGCTCCATCAACAAAAGCTTCGTAAACATTAACTTTACGAAAATAGCCAATTAAAGGAATTAATAGTAAAATTGCCGGAATGGCCCATACCGATAATTCACGACAAAATTCAGCGAACATGACTTCTACCTCCTTGTTCGCACTGAATATAAGGCACGACAAAATCGATCAGCCAAAATTGCAGTAAATGTAGCAGTTAGGCTAACCATAATTGTCGCACCAACAATTTCAGCCGGATTAACGGATCCTGCAGCTGAACGCAATGCAATAATAGTCGCAGGAACAAGGGTGAAACCAGTGGTGCACAAAGCTAATAATGTACACATCGCATCAGAAGCTGTGTCCTTTTTCAAATTTAATTTTTGCAGCTCTTGCATTGCTTTAATACCTAACGGGGTGGCTGCGTTTCCTAAGCCAAGCATATTGGCACTTATAGTCATGACAATAGCCCCCATAGCCGGATGCTTTTTGGGCACACTGGGAAATAAAAATCGAGTGAGCGGACTTAGTAATATTGCAAATAGTTTTATCATCCCTGCTAATTCAGCAATTTTCATGATGCCTAGCCAGAGACACATGACCCCAATAAGCTTAAATGATAAAATCACTGCACCTTCGGCGGCTGAAATTGCACTCTGGGTTACTACTTCTATACGACCTTGCCAGCCGGCATATACAATCCCAATTACCATAAACAGCATCCAGATAAAATTTATCATATTACCATCCCCCTGTATGAAAGTATGATAAATTCTATTATGGTAGAACTTCAGCCCTGAGAATGTCTAGAGCCTTACCTGAACATACTTGTATTTTGATCATAATTCGCATTAACTTTGATGGTATCGGTGAAGCACAAATAAGCTCGTACAAATACGAGCTTATTTGTAAAAAGAGCATAAGAAGTCATCACGCGAAATTCTTTACAACAAAAGTGAAAAAGTTCCAGACCGATCCCCACAACATACCGAAAAAAGTTTTCCGTTCAACCGTCTCTGTTGCAATCAGATCCACTATTCCAATCTCAGTATCTTTATAAAGAATACGCGCAACCCCCAGCTTTTGCCCTGCAACTACAGGGGCTTCAATTTTAGCAGGAGCATCGATGATTGTGCGAAACTGCTCTTTATCATCTGAAGAAATTGGAACAATCATATTATCACTTGTAATTAATTTGACGGCATCACTTTTTCCGTCAGTAACTTTTACTGTTTTCAGAATGTCGCCTTTATTAAATAAAGTCATTGGCTGAAGCTGCTGAAAGCCATAGTCTAATAGTGCTATTGAGTCATCCCACATGTGATCACTATCTAATACAACAGCCACTAACTGAATATCGTTTCGTTTCGCAGCAGAGACCAAACATCGACCAGCAGCATCTGTATAGCCTGTTTTCACACCATTTCCACCGTCAAATAACCATAACATTTTATTTTCGTTATACAACTCACGATCATGGTCTTTTCCTGGCCAAGGAATTATCTTTTTTTGTGTACTGACAATTTGCGAAAATATCGGATTTTTATAACCATATGCTGCTATCTTGGCCAAATCATGCGCTGTTGTAATATGATTAGGATCCGGCAAGCCGCTTGAATTCGTAAAATTGGTATTAGCGGCTCCAATCGTATGTGCTTTCTCAGTCATCAGCTTGGCAAATTTTTCTACTGACCCAGATATATGCTCAGCTACTGCCACCGTAGCATCATTTCCGGATATTAGCATGATTCCATAAAGCATATCCATTAATTTTAATTGTTCACCAGGTGCTAGCCACAACGATGATCCCTCTGTACTGGAGGCATTTTGGCTTGTAGTAACCATTTCATCTAAATTGCCATGCTCCAACGCCACAATTAGAGTCATCATTTTTGTAGTGCTTGCCGGATACCTTTTTGATTCCGCATCTCTTGCGTATAAAACTTTTCCAGTCCGGGCATCCATAACAATAGCAGACTTGGCTGTTAATTCTATAGGAGCAGCATAACTACTGCTAGAACCCAATAAAGAACATCCTAAAAAAATCAAAGTAATGCACTTTCGTATCATAGTAAATTTTGTCCTTTCCCCGTAATCATTTTAAAATGACATAACTATTATATATATGTTTTTCCCAACCGTCAAAGTGTCCATACATCATTACACCTTTAAGAGGAAATAATAAAACTAATTTAAGGAGGTGATTAGTATGGAAACAGTAGATATCAAGACTTCACTACGTACAACTTTAACTCAAAAGCAAGAATTAGTGCGCGACTATCAGACCTTTGCTAAACAAATTAACAACCCTGATGTTTCTAAAATGTATAGCCATTTTGCAGAGGCTGAAGCACTTCATGCCACTCAGATTAAGGAGCAATTGAATAGACTTAGCTAGTACAGTACAATTTATATGTTAAAATCTTTATTAAAATGTACAAAAAATTGTCCGTACGTTAAATTCGTCATCCTGTTTTATTTTCCTACATGAAATAGAATGACAATGAGTTTAATTAATAAAAGAAGAAACTAACCAGTGTACAACCGGTTAGTTTCTTCTTTTATTAATAAGTATAGAATATCATTTAGTTGCCTGAATTAGAAAGCTCATCTAACAATCTGAAAAATCGTCTCCGCTGCAGAAGCACACTAACAAAATAATAATGATGATGATAATCCACCAGCTGCCACGTCCATGGCCGCCGCCAAAACCGCCAAAGCCCATATTTATTCCTCCCTGAGGTTTAATTGTTGTGATGCACGTTATCCTATGAAGAACAGCCTATTATTGCTACTATGAAAATACAAAAAACCTTAACAAAGATTTCAGTCTTGTTAAGGTTCTTAAGCAATCTAGCTAATTGGAAATAAGCTTGTAATTAAGAATGCAGCTGACTAGTTTCTGCGGTATCTGCAAGCTCATCCATCTCGTCAGCATTGCTTTTTTGTTTCATCATATCTTGAATTTTTGCCAGTGTTTGTGGAACCAGATCGATAAGACGATCATAGACTGCGTTACCTTCGACAGGCATAAAGCGTACTCCATTCGTCGGAGAACAAACGAGAAAACCAACTGGTTTAACGCTAACGCCCGCACCACTGCCTCCGCCAAACGAGTGTGAAACCTGCTCGGCTGCAGTTTCTTCCGGCTCATAGTCACCACCGCCAGCCGCAAATCCAAAAGTCACCCTGGAAATTGGTATAATTACAGTGCCATCTGGCGTTTCAACTGCATCTCCAACAATTGTGTTTACGTCAACCATATCCTTTATACTTGCCATTGCAGTTTTCATTAGACCCTGAATGGGATGTTCAGACATTACGCTGCACCTCCTTATCTTTTGAAAGAAAAATGATCTTTGATGCATTTATAAGATTGCCAAGTTTTATACTGAATATACACTGAAAGTCTACTTCAATTCTGTTTTGGTTGAATACGGGCTGAACACTAATTACCGGCTTTGCGGTAAAGTTTGTTCTTTTTTGTAAAAAAGTAAGGATCATGGCCTTAACTGACCATAATGTACCAGATAGAATGGCTGTAGCTGCAGCATCCTCAAGCCCAAAGGTAGTTTTCCAGTAAAATTTTTCACAATAAATTGATTTGATTACGCGATGCATAAATTTACAATATATTTTTTGATAGTATTGTACCAATTTCATGAGACGGCGCATCTTTCTCGGATGTTTGACATAAATATCAAAAAATACTTTTATAAATCGCTGTTCCCTGCGGCTGTGTGTTTTTGTCTCACCATGCTCTGTTACGATTTTTGACTCCAACCAGGGAATATTATTCCGATTTACGATTTCAATAATCGGCACTTTCATGTTGTATAAGTGAATGCCGTGAGGTAAATAAACATCGACTATTATAAAATCATCATCACTATTACGAAAAAATTGCAAATGGATATAAATACTCACCCTACTAATCACATAAGCCACGCCAAATCCAGTTAACGTAGCAATCAGCCAATCTACCATACGTATCCACCTTCGACTGACTAACTATTATTGATCATTGCTTGTTTAGATAGAGATAGACATGCTATCAAATTAACTAAAGCCAATAGTGCTTTGATCTACTTTATTGTTAGCGAAATCAAGATTTTTATACAAAAAAGCAGCTCATTCATCGAGCTGCTTGGAAAGCACAAATTCTGATAAAGCGGGCAATTCATCGAGACTATTCAACCCAAAACATTTGAGAAAATCATGGGTCGTGCCATACAGAATGGGGCGGCCTAAAGCCTCTTTACGACCAACCTCCTTAACAAGTCCACGATCCAGTAAAGTAAGCATAACCTTGTCTACTTTCACTCCACGAATATTTTCAATCTCTTGTTTAGTAATGGGCTGCCTGAATGCGACTATCGCCAGGGTTTCCATTGCTGCCGAAGACAACCGCGTTTCTTGAACAGCCGCTAGTTTCTCGACAATAGCAATAAGCTCTGGCTTGGTACACATTTGATAACCACCAGCTACTTCAAGAATAGTTACCCCTCGATTGTCTGCTGCCATTTCCTCTGTTATTTCTGAAATTAGTAATATGAGCTGCTCAATTGGTATTTCTAAAATGTCGGCCAGGCGCGATGCTGATAGAGGTTCTCCGCATGCGAATAGTAATGCCTCAATATGCCCTTTGAGATGTGAATAGAACATCAGAGCATATCACTCTCCCCTTAACATAATATAAATTGGTGAAAAGCTTTTGTCCTGCTGAATAAATACTCTGCTCATTTTAATAAGTTCTAATAATGCCAAAAATGCAGCAACAACTTCGGAACGTGTGCCAGAACGTGTCAGGATAGCACTAAATTCAATGCGACCTTTATGCTTGTACAGTAAATGAAGAATATCCTGTATTTTATCTTGAATGCTGATTTCTTCCCGGGCGACCAGGGCATAATCATCAATCGTGCTTTCCCAGACCGCAGCAAAAGCTAACAGCAGCTTGTCAATACTTAGACCTTCCGGCAACAAAAATTTATTGGCAAACTGCTGGGGAGCCCTCGTAACAAACTGAGCACGCTGTTCGGCCATACTTGACAACAAATCACTAAGTTGCTTAAATTTACGGTACTCGATAAGTCTATCGACTAGCTCCTGCCGGGGATCGAGATCATATTCTTCTGTTTCTTGAACAGGTATGGTACGTGGTAACAACATTCTTGACTTTATCTGCACTAAAGTAGCTGCCATGACTAAAAATTCGCTTGCAATTTCAACATTAAATTCTTTTAGCGCCTTCAAATAATTTAAATATTGCTCTGTAATATCAGCAATAGGTATATCGTAGATATCCAGCTGATTTTTTTCGATCAAATGCATCAATAAGGCCATCGGCCCTTCAAAGACTTCCAGTTTGATCTTGTAGCCAGACATCTTACAAATTCATAGCCTGCCGCACTTCTTCCATTGTAGCGGCAGCCACTTTACGAGCTCGTTCATTACCATAAACAAGAATTTCTTTTACTCGATTAGGATTTGCTTCATATTCACTGCGACGAACATGTATATCCGCTAGACTAACCACCATTTGTTCTGCAAGACGCTTCTTACAGTCTACACAACCAATGCTGGCCTGCCGGCATGACTGATTAATTTCATCAAGTTGAGATCCGTTAAAAATCTTATGAAATTTATAAGCTGTACATACGTCCGGATTACCGACATCCGTTTTTTTAATTCGTTGCGGATCAGTTACCATTAAGCGCACTCTTGCCCGCAGTTCATCTGGGTTTGCGGCATAAGGAATCTCATTCCCATAAGACTTACTCATTTTACGGCCATCAATTCCTGGTAGCAGTGATGCTTTGCTTAAATGAGCTTGTGGCTCTGGAAAAACAGGTTTGTACAAATTATTAAAACGCCTAACTATTTCTCTTGCTAATTCTAAATGCGGTATCTGATCTTCACCTACCGGCACCGTATCGGCCTTATATAAAATAATATCAGCAGTCATCAGTACGGGATACCCCAAAAATCCATAAGTATTAATATCTTTACCTTGAACACCCAACTGCTGTAATTTATCTTTATATGTAGGCACACGTTCCAACCAGGATAACGGAGTCATCATAGATAGTAATAGATGTAATTCAGCATGCTCCTTAACCTGCGATTGTAAGAAGATCACATTTTTTTCAGGATCAAGGCCTCCACTTAACCAATCCAATGCCATATTAAAAATATTTTCAGGTAGTTCTTTAGTATCCTCAAATTTTGACGTTAAGGCATGCAAATCGACAATACTAAAAAAGCACTCATAATCATCTTGCAGCTTAACCCAATTTTCCAGTGCTCCTAAATAATTTCCCAAATGAAATTTACCCGAAGGTTGCATTCCACTAAAAATGCGCCCTTTACTCATACTATCTCCTCCAGTTATAAAATGACCATTACAATTGAATTAATCAAATACGATAAGATTCGTTCAAGCGGATAAGTTATTGCACCAATTACACCAAGGTAAATAAGGCCCATTAAAATAAATGGTCCATATTGACCGATACTCTCATACTGATAAGCCATTCTTCCAGGCAATAGACTAGAAAGAATTTTAGAACCATCCAACGGGGGTATCGGTATTAAGTTAAAAATAGCTAATATAATATTGTAACTATAAGTAAGCCTTAAAATAGCTGCCAGCCACCCCGTCAATAAGCCTAGTTTTGCCAGCAAAGTAATCACAATCGCTGATATGAGCGCCATTAGGATATTGGAACCAGGACCAGCAAATGAAACTAATATCATGCCTTGGCGCCAATTCTTAAAGTTGCCGGGATTTATATTGACAGGCTTTGCCCAGCCAAACTTAAATAACCAGAGCATAATAAGTCCTAGTGGGTCTAAATGGGCAATCGGATTGAGTGTTAAGCGCCCCTCAAACTTTGGCGTTGGATCGCCCAGCCAAACTGCCGCTCTGGCGTGTGCATACTCGTGAACGGTTAACGCTATGAGCAACGCCGGAATACGAAAAATCATATCTTGATCAAACCCAAACACTATATCACCTTCCCGAATTTGTAGTTACCATTGTTGCACATTAGCAATTTATACGCAAGCATTGTACCTTTACCCTAGTAAAATTATACTAGAAAAATTTTGAAAAGCAATTATTAAAGACTTGGCAATGTACCAAGTCCCTCGTATTAAGACACAATAAAGCACGTTTACTGCGTCTCATCCCGTTTAAGTGTGTGCATCCTGACGGGAATTACATCATTTTGAATAATATTTTCATAAGTTTCACGCTTAACGATAAGATCCGCATGACCGTCATGTACAAAAATAACTGCAGGTCGAATATTACGGTTATAATTGCTAGCCATAGAATAATTATAAGCCCCTGTAGATGAAACAACTAAAATATCGCCAGCTTCGGCCTTAGGAAGGTCAATATCCCATATCAGCATATCCCCCGACTCACAGCATTTACCGGCAATTGAAACGGTCTCCACAATCGCATGATTCATTTTATTAGCAATAGCAGCCTCATATTGTGCCTGATATAGTGCTGGACGAGGATTATCAGTCATACCACCATCAACAGCAACATATTTACGAATGCCTGGTATCTCTTTAATTGCCCCAACTGTATATAGCGTCACGCCAGCTTCGCCAACAATAGATCGCCCCGGCTCAAGAATAACTTTGGGCAGAGGCAACTGATAAAAGGCTGCGGCTGAAATAATCGCTTTACTGATTTCCATAACTAAATGATCAATTGGCTGAGGCGCATCGCCCTCAGTATAAAATATTCCCAGGCCTCCTCCTAAGTTTACTTCTTCCACGATATGACCGGTTTTAATTTTAATATGCTGAACAAACTCCATCATTGTTTCTGCCGCTTCAATATAAGATTTTAAATCAAATATCTGGGAACCAATATGGCAATGAATTCCTTTAAAAGCAAGCTGTTTCAGCATTAAGGCTTTTTCAATTGCTGTAAGCGCTTGACCATTAGCAATCGCTAAACCGAATTTTGAGTCAATCATTCCTGTCTTAATATAATGGTGTGTATGAGCATCAATTCCTGGCGATATTCGGAGCATAATATTAACTTTAGTATGATGCTCTGCCGCCAATTGATTCAGTAATTCTAACTCATGAAAGTTATCTACAACAATGCAGCCGACTTGTTCTTCAATTGCCATAACTAATTCATTTGAGGTTTTATTATTGCCATGAAAATAAATGCGGTTTCGTGGAAACCCAGCTCGAACAGCGGTGAATAATTCACCGCCTGATACAACATCCAGTCCCATATTTTCTTCGGCTATCAACCGACACATTGCCAAATTAATAAAAACTTTACTAGCATAAATCACTTCTGAATTTGGGTAATATTTTTGAAATGATTGAACATACTGCCGGCAGTTTGACCTGATCTTTGCCTCATCCAATACATATAAAGGAGTGCCAAAACGCTTAGCAATTTGAACAGTATCACAGCCGCCCATTTCCAAATGACCAGCATCGTTGGTTCTCATTGTACCATGGAATTTCATCAAAATGCCCCTTTCGGCACCAAAATATGACTACAAAAAAACAATAACGGCTGTGAGTTCACTCACGACCGTTATGCTAAAAGAATCTCATCCCCTACCTCTCACCTCTACCCCAGAACGTTAGGGTGACTGGCAAAAGGCTTTGACTAAACCTTTACTTCAAGAGTATCTTTTTAGCATAGCTCACCGGTCAGCTTACTACCTACTGATGAATATATACGCTTCTATGCAGCTGCTTTGATAAATTCCCCCTATTCTATTATAGTATATAACCCAGTGCTAATATACTCACAAATCATAAAAAGAGTGAGAATAAAGTAGTGATTCAACGCAAAAGATATTACTGCAAAGGAGGGTTTTATTTGTTCAAAATTAAAAGATTTTTACCTTGGGGATGTATATTACTTCTGCTATTAGGTGTTTTTCTAAGCGGCTGCGGTATGTTAGCCCCTGTTAAAAAGCCTGAAATTGGCCCAGCTGGCAAACCTGCCGAAAGCAAAACAAATCCACCGTTTATGCAACGCTTTATCTCCCCTCCCAGTCAGTTATACGATCTTGAAGCTACTGCAGGAGCAATATTCGAAGGTTTAAACAAAGAAAACTGGTCTCAAGCCCAAACCGGCTTAACAAACATCCAGCTTGTCTGGGAGCAAGCCAAACCTTTGGTTGGAGACAAAAAAGGTGTTAAGGAAGCCGATGAAGCACTTAATAAACTCTCGGCATCCATTGCTGACAAAAAGATCACAAATTCGTATGAAAACCTAAATAAGTTCATGGCCTCAATTAGCGATGTTGCCAAATCCTATAAACTGTCTCCACTATCAGATATTATTGTTGTCGGCAACTCACTGCGTAATGTCAGCTTCTATGTTGAAGATAAGAACTGGAGTAAAGCAGCTTCAAAAGTAAAAGAACTTGAAGGGACTTGGAACCAGGTAAAACCTAGCATGGAACAAATTGGAATTCTTGATCAAATTACGATTGTTCACTCCAATGTAAATCAAATAAAAGATGCTGTTAACGCCGAGAACAAAGGTGCTTTTGATGAAAATTTAGCCAATTTAAATGAAAGCTTGGGTAAAATACGCGAATTTTTCTACGGACACTAAAGCTGAATCATAAAAGCCTAAGCAGGCTGTTTATCTTTAGTAAATCGTTTTAACCTCCTAATCCGGACTACTCATCTCCAATTACAAGATTGAGGGGTGTCTTGAATGCTTTTTGCATTTTAAGACACCCCTCTTTTCTATTTACTATTGTCGTCATCAGTTTCCATACGGTCTTTATCCTGCGGTTTTAAAACTGCGGGTCTTAGAATCTTATTTGGAATTGGCAGTCGAAACAGTACATCCTTTAGTGCGCTAAAATTAAACGGAACTGCAGGCCACATATAAGGTACACCAAATGATTTCGTTGTCAGCATCAGAATAAGAATTGCGAGCAGACCAAGAATTAATCCGGGTAGTTTAAATAGCATGACAAGTACGATTAAGAACACCCGAAATACTTTTGTCGCCATTGAAAATTCCATGCTAGGTGTAGCAAAAGCGCCAACTGCAGCAACTGCAACATAAAAAATCGTTTCATTACCAAATAAGCCTACTTTTGTGGCAAAATCACCGAGCATAAATGCTCCGATAAACCCCAAAGCCGTTGATTGTGCTGAGGGCACATGAACGGTAGCCATCCGTACTAATTCTAATCCTAACTCAGCAAGTAAGAATTGAAATCCAATTGGAATGATACCTGGGTCTCTCGGGCCCAAGAAGGCTATTGATTCGGGCAATAAATGGCGCTGAAGAACCAACGCCAACCATAATGGCGGCAGCAATAAAGAAAATGCAACTCCTGCCAGCCGTACAAATCTCATAAATGAGCCTACCACAACATTTTGGCGAAATTCTTCAACATGCTGAACATGGTGCCAAAATGTAGTTGGCAAAATCATAATATTAGGGGAAGTATCCACCAGCAAGCAAACATGTCCTTCTAACAAATGTACTGCCGCAACATCAGGGCGCTCGGTATAACGGACTTTAGGCAGGATATTCCATTTACTTCCGCCCGCAATGTACTCTTCAATCGCTTTTTCTGCCATTGGCACCCCATCAATCTCAATAGCATTTAGGCGGTCTTTTATTGTTCTCACAAGTTCAGGATTAGTAATGTCCTTAATATAGGCAATTGCTACATCCGTTTGTGATCGAACGCCAACTTTAACAATTTCAAACCGCAGATTAGGATCACGCAGCCTTCTCCTAATTAATGCAGTATTAAACGGCATTGTTTCAACGAAAGAATCTCTGGAACCACGAGTAACTTTCTCGATATTTGATTCTGACGGCATCCGCGCAGGATATGAACGTGCATCAAATACTATAACTTGAGTCTCACCATCTATAAAAAACAGCATTTCACCTGATAATACGCTAATAAGTGCATCATGCATATTATCCAATAATTTTACTTGTGAATGAGTAGCTCTGGTATAAAATACTTTTTGCAAAGTATTAATGGACAGGTCATCGGGATTAAAGGTCAATATATCTTGAAAAACATTTGTCAATAAGACATCATTCGTCATACCATTTATTGAAAATGAGGCTGCTCTTTTACGCCCAATTTTATACTCACGGAACACAATATCAAAGGTTTCTCCTACACCTAATGAATCCTTTAGAAAATTGATATTTGAATCCAGCTCTTTATCAATCTTACGGTCTTCCGCCATAATCAATGCCACTCCGTTTCAATATCTCTTCGATAGCCTTTCGGGTTACTGGCGCTCCCCGCCCAATATCATCGGCTCTATCCATTTTTCCAATATCACCAACACCTATTATGACTGGCACATCAACATTATTTAATACATCTACAGTGTCTCCGGTAATGACAGGCTTACTGGTATGAATTCCATCTGTTTTGATATCCCCGCGCTTATCAACTGGCATATCAACAATATCTCCGCTGCAAGCAATACAAGCATCTACTGGAACGCCCTTAATACTGGGGGTATTAGACGCGACTGCCACAGCACCCAATACTGTTATATCAGGATGATTAGCCACATACTCAAGCGCAATTTCTCCCTTTCCCTTATCTTGACGTCCTCTATCATCAAACATGACTAAAACCGGATCGTGGTGAACAGTTTTAAGTAATTCAACAATTTCAGCTCCAGTGATTGGCGTGGGATTACCAGCAGAAGCAGAAATACACCTAAGTCCCAATGACACTGCAATATCTTCTACCACATGCTTAGCTACACGGTCACCATCAGTAACTAATATAACTCTTACCTTTTCTGGCAAAATTATCACCTCAAGATTTATTTGTACTACTTTCTTCGCCAAGCAAGTTACTAATCTTATTAGCAATTTTTTCACTTTCACTAATGACCTGTTTTAATTTCTGCAGACTTGCTTCAAGCTCGTTAGATAATTCATATTGAGCCTGCGCTAATACTTGAGCAGCGGTTTGAGCAACTACTGTCGATGGTTGCTGCTCATTAGCTTGCCCATTAGTTTGCCCATTATCTGATTTTGCAGTATTTTGTTTTTTCTCAGGCGATGTCGAAGGCTGCTGAGAATTGTTTTTTCCTTGTAACAGCTGACTAAAGATTGCTTGTAATTCCTTTGTTGCATCAGCATTCTTTGTCTGTCCACTATCGCTGCTATTAGCATTATTGCTTTGCTGCTGCTTTTGTGAGGCACTCTCCTGATTTCCTTCACTTGCAGACTGATTCGTATTTTCCTCTTTTGCACTTTCCTGATCAGATTGTTGCATTTTTTCTAATTGAGTATTAATTTTTTGCAACATAGCAATAATTTCTTTTGATCCGTTTTCTGTAGCCTCAAACGAAGAATTGCCCTTATCTTGATTAAGTTCATGAGAAAACTCACAATCACTAGCATTAGATGCTGATTTTTCAGAAATGCTTTCCCGATTTGAATTGCTTTCCCTGCCTTTATAATCATTGGAGACATTATTCTCTCGTAATGCTGGTCTTCGCTGCAAACGTCGGTTCATGAGCGTTCGTCACCCTTTATTATAAAAATTGTCTTATATTAAATAAGCATGAAAATAAAGCTAACCTTAAATTAACTATCGCAAACGGATTCCTCAAACAGGCACGTGGATCAATCAAGCTTATGGTACGCTCAAAAGCTACGCCTCCTGAAGTTGAGCAAATGATAAAATTAGTTAATGGCCCAGCAAAACCAATCAGTGCAACAGTTACAAGGTTACTGTTGCTAACTGCTGTAGTGCTAAAAACTCCTGCCGTCACAACGGATTCAACCTGTCCATGTAAAAAAACGGTCATTGCAAGACGGCCAAACTCATGGATCAATACCGCTGCGATTCCGTAGTGCGGATAACGGATACCAATTACACAAACAGTGATGACTAAACCGATTAAGTCAATATAAACCATAGCAACCTCATCCTTTAGGATTAAACAACACTGACATGGCAAAACCAAATACCACCGCAGCCATCACCCCTGTTGCTGAAGCACGTAATGCCCCACTAAATATCCCCCAAAATCCATACTTATCAACATCTTCAATAGTTCCTACAACTAAAGCATGTCCAAACCCTGGCAACGGAATTGTCGCTCCCGCTCCCCCTAAATCAACTAGCGGTTGATACCAGCCCATCCCACTTAATAAGGCGCCTAATACTACAAACAAAACTAACACATGTGCAGGTGTTAGCGGAGTTAAATCCATGATCAGTTGGCCAATCACGCAAATTAGACCACCTATTATAAACGCCATCATGTACGCTGTCACTTAAAATCCTCCTTCTACATTTCTACCGCTACAGCATGAGCAATACAAGGTATTGATTCTTTTTGCTGATAGGATGTTGGGCTATGCAAACTGCCAGTACCAATAAGTAAGATTCTGTTCATTTTACGGGTTAAAAGCATTTGATAGATATAGCCGCAGAATACAACAGCAGAGCTGGCACAACCGCTTGCTCCTGCATGGGCATCCTGCTCTTCTTTATAAATCATACAGCCACAATCTTCATAGTTATCTGATATGTCAATGCCTTTTTCCTTCATCAGCTCAATAACCAGTGTTTTTCCAATACTTCCAAGATCGCCAGTAAAAATCATGTCGTAATACGCAGGCTGTCTACCGGTATCCTGAATATGCTGCCAAAGTGTATCAACAGCTGCTGGTGCCATGGCCGGTCCTAATGAATTAGGATCTTTAACACCAAGATCAACAATTTTGCCGATAGTTGCTGCAGTAATGCGAGGACCAAGTCCAACAGCGGATATTACCGCAGCCCCTGCTCCGGTTACGGTCCATTGAGCTACGGGCGGACGCTGAACACCAAGTTCGGTAGGAAATCTATATTGTCGTTCTGCTGCATCGTGATGACTAGATGCAGCACCAACTACCTTATTTGCAAAACCGCCATCAACTGACATCGCACCAGTAAGCATACTGAGCGCCATAGTTGAGCAAGCGCCATACAGCCCTATGAAGGGCACTGACAGAGACCTTAAAGCAAAATGAGTACTCATTAACTGATTCAGCAAATCACCAGCAAAAACGCATTCGACTTGACTGATATTACTTTTCTCCTTTTTAACCGCTGTCTTTATCACTTGCTCCAACATATAGGACTCGCATTTTTCCCAACTACTTAAGTTATTAAGATTATCCTCCATGAGATGATCAAAAAAATTCCCTAATAAGCCTTGGCCTTCCATTGGACCGCCAATATTAGCAGTACTAGTGATAATTGGAGGATTCGCAAAAACAATGCTTTGCTGACCTTTCTTTTTTTGCACAATGCTTGCCTCCTTACAGTTACTCAACTTATTGGCGTAACCAGTAAATTAGACCGATAATAAAAGCAGTCACCATTCCATAGACCAATACGGGACCTGCTATGACAAACATTTTTGCCCCAATACCAAAAATGAAGCCTTCACGTTTAAATTCCATCGCTGGTGCTACAATAGAGTTTGCAAAACCGGTAATAGGAACAATGGATCCAGCACCAGCTTTTTTACCTAGTTCATCATAAATTCCCAGCCCGGTAAAAAAAGCTCCTAGGAAAACCATGACCGCAGTTGTTGCACCACTCGCTTCTTTCTTTGGCATGCCCAACGAAATAAAATAATTCAAAACAAATTGACCTACTACACAAATAAGCCCTCCAACTACAAAGGCCCACAATATATTTTTTAATAATGGTGGCTTCGGTTTTACTTGATTAACTTTCTGCTCAAAAGCTTCTTTTTTCATTTGCTGCTGTAAATTTTCGGGCATTTTTTCACCTCCTACTATATTTTGACCTTAGCGTTATAAATTAATGCACCATTGATAGTAATCCCAAATGTCTTTAACTATAGTTCGGTGCAACTGAAGTAAGCTATCGAACAATGAGCAAGAAAGAGTGCCTTACGGCACTCTTTCTTGCTCGGCTTTTTTATCAGTGAACTTGGAAAGCTACCTTAACGTCAGCTTTATATTCAGCAATTCGTCCATTGTCAATATTTGCGGTGAAGTTAGTTACTTCAACTCCCATGATATCATCAAGAGTTTTTGCTGCCTCCATGACAGCGTTATCGACTGCATCAGTCCAATTATGCCGAGATGTACCAACAAGCTCAATAACTTTTACAACCATTTTTAGTCCCTCCTATTTTCGTGAAATTCATAATTAGTTTTTCTGAAAAATAAAAGAATTATACCCTAAACAGTTTGATTGCCGCCAAAACAAATGGCTTTTTTATCAATTAAATATACTTGTTTAGCGCGAATGGGTGACTTTTTTGGAAAATCCCCCCAAAAGTATAACCATGCAATCGTGCTGCCTGTCACAGCTAAACAGAGCATACAAACAATAATGACAATTTTTAGCTTCATCATGATTCACCCCCTAATTAATATTCCCGTCATGCAAAAAAAAATAGACCTCTTATGAGGTCTGCAAAAATTCTTTGATTAATTTTAGAGCAGCTTTCTCGATTCTTGATACTTGTACCTGTGAAAGACCGATAACTTGGGCAATTTCTGCTTGAGTTTTATCTTCAAAAAACCTCAAATTAATAACCGTCCGTTCTTTTGCAGGCAGCCTCGACAATACCTCTTTCAGCGCAAGCTTTTCAAAATAAGCACTGTCTTGCCCGTCATTACATTTAATCTGATCCAGTAGTAGAACTTGATCCCCGCTGTCATGGAATGCGTGCTCATAAAGCGAAGCAGGCGGTTGAATAGCCTCTAGCGCAGAGACTACTTCTTGTGGCGCCAGGGTTAACTCTTTCGATATCTCACTAATAGTAGGCTCTCTTCCTAATGTTCCATGAAGTTTCTCTTGCATTTTATGGATCTTATAGGCTAATTCTTTTACAGGCCTGCTAACTTTTATGGGATTGTCGTCTCGCATAAATCTTCGGATTTCGCCGATAATCATCGGCACAGCATAGGTTGAAAATTTCACGCTAAAATTTAGATCAAATCGCTCAATTGCTTTAATGAGCCCAATACAGCCGATCTGAAACAAGTCATCCCATTCATATCCTCTATTTGTAAACCGATGAACAATGCTACGAACTAAATTCAGATTATTTTCCAGGATATATTCCTTTGCCCAACTATCTCCAGCCTGCGCCTTTGTAATTAACTCCCTTAATTCTTCATCTCCAAGCATGGTTAATCCCACCTAGTGTACATCATTTGACTGGAGTTTTTTAGCCATTTTTACTGTTGTGCCTTGGTTAGGTTCAGATAGAATATCTAATTCGTCCATAAAAGACTCCATAAATACAAATCCTAAACCCATTCTTTCCGGATCAGTTGAATAGGAAGGTTGGCGCGCCAAATGGATATCAGCAATTCCTTTCCCTGCATCACTAACAATATATTCGATTTTATCATCATAAAGATTCATAATGAAATCTATCATACCATCTGCCTGACCACAATAAGCATGAATGACAGAATTTGAAATTGCTTCTGAAACTGCTACTTTAATTTCTTCAATTTCGTTCAAAGTAAAATCAAGCTGTGCCGCAAATGCTGCCGCAGTTATTCTGGCAATCCCTACGTTTTCACTTAGACTTTGGATAGACATTTTAACTTGATTTTTTATCGCCATGATGTCCTCCTCACAAACACTCTAGAGCTTGGTTTTCAGATTCATAAAGTTTCATTATCTTAAGCAAACCTGAGAGCTCAAAAATTTTAGCCACTTGCGGCTGAACATCAGTTGCTAAAATTCGCCCACCGGCATGATTAATTCTTTTATAACGCCCTAAAATTACGCCAAGGCCTGAACTATCAATAAACGAAACTCCTTGCAGATTTAGTATTAAATTTTTAACTCCATAGGAATCTATAGCGTCGTCCACAACTTGTCTAAATTCATCTGCAACATGCATATCTAATTCACCCTCGACGCGCACTGTTAAAACACCTTGCCTCAACAAAGCGGATATATTCATGCTATTCCTCCTTCAAAAAATCACGTTCTAAATTTTATATTCGCTTAAAGGAAAATTTTTCCTGCAAAATCAAAAAAAAAGCGAACTATTTAATAGTTCGCTTTTGTATTTTAAAATCTTCAATAATATAATTTTTATTTAAATAAATTCGAAATCATATCTTGGAATATTTTAAAGAATCCTGCTTTTTCAATTGTTTTCTCAGCAACTAAATCTACCTTACCAATCTCTTTTCCATCTTTTAATACAATTAGCTCTCCATATTTTTGTCCCTGCTCAATTGGTGCAGCAATAATTGGCTCAGTAATGATTTTCTTCTGAATATTTTTACCTTGACCTTTTGCTAAAATTAAATTTAAATCTTCAGCAGCAACAAGCTGAACTTCTTTTTCAATACCTTTATTGACTTTTAGCCGCTCTACCACAGTACCAGCATCCACAATAGGTACAGCAGCATAATTAGCAAATCCCCAGTCCATTAATTTCATACTTTCTCTTAAATGCGAACGAGGCTCAGGAGTAGCAAAGACTACCGAAATTAAACGTAGTCCATCCCTTTTCGCAGTTCCGGCAAAACAATATTTTGCCTCTTCAGTCCAACCAGTTTTTAGTCCATCAGCACCTTTGTACCACCACAATAATTTATTAGTATTCACTAGCCAGTTCTTACCGCCGCGCAACCAGTACTCCTTAATACTACATAATTCCATATATAACGGATGTCGAACTGCTTCTTTTACAATCAGAGCCGTATCATAGGCACTCATATAATGATCAGCTATTGGTAAGCCATTGACATTAGCAAAGTGGGTATCATTTAACCCTAAAGCTTGTGCTCGTTTATTCATAGCATCTACGGCTGCTTGCTGACTTCCAAAGATATGTTCCATAACAGATACGGCAGCATCATTTGCACTCACAACTGCTAAAGAAATTAACATTTCGTGTAAGGTCATGGTCTCTCCTGGCTCCAGCCAAATCTGTGAACCGCCTTGACGCCAAGCACCTTCAGAAGTAGTAACAGGATCTGTCAGTTTAACTTTCCCTTCTTCAACAGCTTCGACTGCTAACAATAATGTCATTGCTTTTGTAACACTTGCTGGCGGCAAACGTTTATGTGAGTCTTTTTCAAACAGTACGGTTCCATTACCATCCATCAATACTGCTGACTCAGCTATCGTATCAATCTGAGCTGCAGCCTTCTTGGGTTCAGCTGCAAAGACACTCGAACCCAGAATACATACAATAAACATAATAATGGTCATGATTAACGAAAGCCTGCGCGGATGCATTTGACGCATAAAACTAACACTCCTTTCGTTTGCTTATCATTCGTTTGTTTTAGGTTAACCAAGTTGAAAAAAGAGTACACTGGAAAATACAACAAAGACCGGCTTTTAGCCAGTCTTTATCTATGGTTAATATTACATTTTAGTAAATCCAGATTTGTCGACAGTACCTAAAATAAGCTTTGGCTTGATAATCTTGCCATTACCAATTGTAATCGCTTTTTTTAGCATGTCATGGGCATTTTTTATTTTAAGCTTATCATTTGTATAGATTGTGGCTATTGACTGATTAGCTGCTATAAAATCGCCAATCCGACATTTCATAATCATGCCTGCTGCCAAATCAATCTGCTGTCCTTTATATTCGCGTCCAGCTCCCAGTACTGTAGCAATATATCCTAACTGAGCTACATCAATTTTTTGAATATATCCGCTAGCTTCGCTGGTTATCTCTTCACAATAGCTTGCCTGTGGCATTAATTCAGGTCTGTCCATAAATGCTGGATCTCCGCCTTGCGCAGCAACAAACTCAGAAAACCTTTGCAATGCAGCCCCACTGTCAAGCAATTCACTTAATATCATATAGCCAGGCCTAAAATCATCAGTTAGACCAGCTAGTTTTAGCATATGCGATCCTAGAATCAAACAAACTTCACGTAAGTCTCCTTTATCACGTCCTGCTAAAACCGCCACCGCTTCCTGAACTTCAAGGCTGTTGCCAATAGCAAAACCGAGCGGCTCATCCATACTTGTCAATACGGCTTTCGTTTCACGCCCTACAATTTCACCAATCTTGACCATCGTTTCTGCCAGCATGACAGCAGCACTTAAATCCTTCATAAACGCACCACTGCCAACTTTAACATCCAATAGGATTTTATCTGCCCCTGCAGCAATCTTTTTACTCATAATTGACGATGCAATAAGCGGAATGCTTTCGACAGTTGCTGTAACATCACGTAAGGCATATATTTTACCATCAGCAGGGGCAACATTTTCACTTTGTCCAGTAAGTGCGAGCTTGTGAATTTTTACATGATTTACGAACTCGGTATGGGTTAGCGTAGTGCGAAAGCCAGGAATTGATTCAAGTTTATCAATAGTTCCCCCTGTAAACCCCAATCCCCGTCCTGACATTTTCGCAACAGGAACACCAGCCGCAGATACCAACGGAGCCAATATAAGAGTTGTAGTATCGGCTACACCACCAGTACTATGCTTATCAACTTTCGTACCGGGGATTTCACTCAAATCAACCATTTGCCCTGACCTTGCCATAGCTAATGTCAGCGAAGCCGTTTCTTCATAGGTCATACCATTTAAGAAAACTGCCATTAAGAAGGCTGCCATCTGATAATCTGGAACCGACTCTGTAGTAAATTCATGAATTAAGAAGGTGATTTCGTCACTGCTTAACTGACGCTTATCCCGCTTTTTCGCAATAATATCAATCGCTCTCATAAGCTCTTCCCAACCAGGACTTCAGACAAAAAGCTTTTCCCGTACTCCAACGAACCGACCTTGAAATTATCTGCTACTGTAGCCGCGACATCAGCAAAAGTTGTACGTTCTCCTAAGTTGTTTCCTTTAGCTCCTTTTGCATAAACCAACAAAGGCACAAACTCACGGGTATGATCCGTGCCTGGTGTAGTTGGATCACAACCATGATCGGCGGTAATCATCAACAAATCAGTCTCTTTAAGTTCCGGTATAAGCAGCCCTAAATCCACATCAAATTTTTCTAAAGCTTGAGCATAACCGGCAATATCATTTCGATGCCCGAACTTACTGTCAAAGTCAACCAAATTCGCCATAATCAGCCCACTATCATTACCTGCTTTCACTAGCGATATCAATTCGCTCATCCCATCAGTATTGGATTTACTTGCAATAGAATGAGTAAGACCCCGATGAGCAAAAATATCACCGATTTTGCCGATTCCAACAACAGAATAACCTGCAGTCTTCAGCACATCAAGTATAGTATCAGCAGGAGGCATCAGACTATAGTCGTGACGATTGGCTGTTCTAATAAATTCATTAGGAGTTCCAATAAATGGCCGAGCAATGATTCTGCCAACAGCATGCTCGCCAACACATATTTTTTCGCGTGCAATCTTGCACATTTCATACAATTCGTTAAGTGGTACGATATCTTCGTGAGCAGCAATCTGAAATACACTGTCTGCAGAAGTATAAACAATTGGATAACCTGTCCGCATATGAGTCTCGCCCAGTTCGGCGATAATTTCAGTACCCGAAGCGGCTTTATTCCCCAGAACCTTACGCCCTGTCAGCTTAGTAAATTGATCGATCATTTCTTTCGGAAATCCATGAGGATATACAGGAAAAGAAATAAACAACGGGCAACCGCCAAGCTCCCAATGACCGCTTGTAGTATCTTTACCCTTCGATATTTCTGCCATTTTGCCATAACTGGCAATAGGTGAGTCTATCTTTTTGACACCCATGATGTCAGAAATAAGACCTAAACCCATACCTTCCAAATTAGGCAAGAAAAGCCCGCCTTGTGAGCGAGCAATATTGGCTAACGTATTAACATTATGGTCTCCATATTCAGCTGCGTCAGGAGCAGCACCAATACCAACACTATCTAAAACAAGAATAATGATTCGCTTAAACAAAGTTTACCTTCTCCTTATTAATAATTGACATAATTATTATGCGCGAGGATGAGTTTTGTCATACACTTCCTTTAAACGATTTTTAGTCACATGGGTATAGATCTGAGTTGTTGAAATATCCGCATGACCAAGCATTTCTTGAACAGATCGCAAATCCGCACCGTTTTCCAACAAATGGGTTGCAAATGAATGCCGTAGTGTATGTGGCGTAATTTCTTTCATAATATTTGCTTCTTGCGCATATTTTTTTATTATTTTCCAAAAGCCTTGTCTTGTTAATCGATTACCATGATGATTAACAAATAAAGCTGGTTCCTCATATGTACGTACTAACTTAGGGCGACCTTTGGCAATATATTCTTGAACACATTTAGCGGCAATAGACCCTAATGGTACAATACGTTCCTTTGAACCTTTGCCATAGCATTTGATATATCCCATATCCAGATTAACATCCGAAATATTAAGGGAGATTAGTTCGGATACTCTGATGCCTGTTGCATAAAGAAGTTCAAGCATTGCTTTGTCACGTAAACCAGTCGGCAGGAGAATGTTAGGCTGTTTCAGCAATTCTTCAACTTCTGTTATCGAAAGGATTCTCGGTAGTTTCTTCTCTAATTTAGGTGATTCCAAACTCGCAGCCGGATCTTTATCGATATAGCGCTCACGCACTAAATATTGGTAAAATGATTTAATTGCTGCTAAATTACGCGAAATAGTTGAGACCGCTCGACCTTTCGATTGTAGATTACTTAAATAGCCCAGGATGGTGTTACGATTAGAATCTTTCAATATTTCCATTTTACCACTATGCAAATATGTTTCAAACTGACGTAAATCTCTCCCGTAAGATTCAAGAGTATTTTGCGCTAAACCGCGTTCAACCGCAAGATAGTTAATAAACTCATTAACATAACCTTCCATCTCTTTACCACCCTTTTTCCCGGATTTACGATCCTTATCGCCTAAGCTTTACTTTGAAGCTATTCCACATAAAATTTATATTTCCTTTATTTTACTGTCAAAATATACTATAATTTTACGTTTTTTGTAATTAACCAGTCTTTGGAAAAATATTAATCACCCGAAGTGGCTTTTCCAAATAATTAGGTTTAATCTTTTGTTCAAATTGATTCATAAACCAAAATTGACTCAGCAGCTTGGGTAGAATGTAAAAAAGGATTATCGCTAAAATAATTATTCTTATTCCTATTTTAAGCTTTTTCATCATGTTATTCCAGGGGATAATTATTACCATTCACCCACCCCACTTTCAAACTAGATTAACTTAATATCATAATTATTCAATATATAATAAGTTTATTCGTAATAATTATAAAATTGTACTAAGACATAAAATGAAGCCATGACCTTATCTAATTTGCATTTTGCTTAATGATTCAATAAATTAATAAAAAAAAGAAGCTATAACAATAGCTCCTTTCCATTCATTCTTTTACTAATATACTAGCCACCAATTTCATAAACACCGGCGAGACGTATACCTCTATGACTGCCCCCAATAATATCAGCAGCAGCATAGCAATACAAATCCCCGTATAACTTAAGGATTCATAAAAAATATTTGTCCTCGTTTGGTTTTTTCGTCTAAGTAGTTTCAAAGAGAAGGTAATTGACGATACGCCAGTTACCAAAATAGCCGGAATAGCCAAAAAATTATGCGGGAGAACAGATGCAAGAGCAAATAATAAGCCTTTCATAACATATTCATTGACCAAAAAGCCTACTGTAAACCCAATAATAAACCCCCGGGTAAACACCATAAACAATACAAACGGGATTCCAATAACAGTGAAACCTAAAAGCCACATTAATGCAATGGTTTTTATATTGTTAATAATTACTGTCCCCAGCATATTCGACGTATCAGAAATGCCATCTGAACCTTTCGTTAAGCCAGTAAATAATATTCGCAAATAACTGATCAGTTCGGACTTCTGCTCATCCGGCAATGTTTTGACAGCAAGTGCTCCCACTACGATGCCGACTATAAGTATGAGGGTAATAAAAAAATAGGCCACAATATTTGATTTTAAATAATCACCCAAACTTTGTCGTAAATAGCCCAGCATATGGTGCTCCTCCCTGCTTTCAACCTGTTACAATCTATGCAGGGTATGCAGTCTTTATACCTATTTGTCCTATTAACTTTTTACAACACGGCCGTAAATTCCGCCTCCACCATTGACAATCCGAGCCTGACCGGAACGAGTTTCAACAATAAAGTCAGCTAGACGTTGACCAATACAGGCAATCAAGTCAGCATACTTAACCTCATGAATGATTGACATTTCTGTGCCAAATTCTTTTAATAATTTTTCCATCGCCTTTTTACCAATTCCGGGAATGAACTCAAGTGGTATTTGATAAAAATACGGTGCCCGATGCAAAGGATGGTTCGGAGTATTCTGCGCAGCAATCTCCTCAATGCGATCAAATACCCCTTTGATGAGTTTATTCGCCTGACAATATGGACATTGGCTATTCGCGTCAATCGACTGGAGGATAACTCCGTTACAAGCCGTACAAAAAGTCCGGTGATATTTACCTAAACGCGGATCAAGTCCATAGTTGGCAGTAATCTTTCTACCCGCTTCTCGAACACACGCTTTACGAAATTCCGTGAAACTAGGAGCTTCCAGAGCTAAAACATTGTATTCGCGTGCAATTTTATCTAGAGAATGTGCATCTGAATTAGATAAAAAACTAAATTGAGCCAACTCTGGTATTCGGTCTGCGAATATACTATCAGCACTCAAGCCTAATTCTATTGCCGAAATATGATTGACTTGTTTTTCTGTCAATATATTTTCTAACCGCTCGCAACAAACACCAAACAGGCTTTTATGTGGAGTAAACACATGGGCTGGTATAACAATCGCTTCATATTCGGCAGCAATCTCAATAAGTTTGCCTAAATTCATATGTGCGTTTTGAGAACTCAAGCAGATATTCCTAATGTATTTTGCCATTTGTTGAGAAAATCTCTGCATACTTGAAATATCTGGCAGGAAGACTAATGTATGAGATTGACCGCCTATGTCCTCAACAGTCTCAATTTCAGCACCTAATAGCACGGTAATTTTATCTAAGTATCGATAACCCCCGCCACTGCTCAAGGTAAGCAAGCCTTTCTGAACTAAGTCTTCCAGATCACTCAGCACCAAAGGAGACAGCGCATCAATGACACCAATCATGTCCAGCCCTTTACGGTCTGCTGCCTCATTTAAAATATTTTGAATGGTCAGGCGGCGCGATGTGGGAATTTTAATCCATTGGCCTTTTTCACTAATCCCAACGTGTATGTGTAAATCTGCAAAAAATTTTTCCATCTTATAACCCTGCGAGTAATAGCCCTAATAAGGATTTTGCATCACAGATAGTTCCATTCTCAATCATTTTTCTTATTTCTTCTTTTGTGAATACCTCAACATCAATAAACTCATCTTCATCCGGACATTGCTCAGCCAACACCAAGTCCTCGGCAACATATAAATGTATGACTTCATTCGTGAATCCAGGGGTTGTTAAAATTGAAGAAAGTAAGCGCAGTTTTTTTGCCTTATAGCCAGTTTCCTCTTCCAATTCACGCTTAGCACACGCATCGGGCTCTTCTCCCAGATCCAGCTTACCAGCCGGAATTTCTAAAGTTAATTGATCAACAGGATACCGAAATTGTCTTACCAATAATATTTTCCCATCATTACGTATCGGAACAACCGCAACAGCACCAGGATGCTGAATGAGTTCCCTAGTGGCGTGTTTACCATTGGGAAGCTCTACTGTATCACGCCGGACGGTAAGTAAATTACCCTCAAACACTACTTCGGATTTAATAAATTTTTCTATAAGATCATTCATTGCTATAGCTACCTCCAGGTCTATTATTCAGTTAAATCTCATATACTGCTACGGGAGGGATGTCCATGCAAATTATCACAATGTATCAAAGTTTCTATGTCTCTGGGAAAATCAAAGATGTTTGCCGTTATCTTAATGAATTAAAGAAAACCTATTCCACTGTGAAAGAATTATTAGAACATAAATTGCAATAACCCACCTATTCCCGTGCATTTGATCACAGCATAATGTAAGTTTATAATGTTTACTAATAATTTATTCCATCACACCGGAAAAAACTCCTGCCCTTCGCTAACATGATCACTATTAAAAACGAAAGCCACTGATTAAGCTTTTAGCTCTCAGTGGCTTGGTTTTTTTATGCCCGCATTTCCATTCTTAACTTATCAGCAATCATCGCCATAAATTCGGAGTTGGTCGGCTTACCTTTTTCAAGTTTTATTGTATAGCCAAAAATACGGTTTATCATCTCCATATTTCCCCGGCCCCAAGCGACTTCAATCGCATGCCTGATAGCTCTTTCTACTCGGCTGGGTGTAGTTGAGTATTTCTCTGCTATCATTGGATAGAGAACTTTTGTAACAGCGCCTAACAACTCGATTTCCGCAATAATCATCATAATCGCATCTCGTAAATATTGATAACCTTTAATATGGGCAGGAATGCCTATTTCCCGAATAATATTGGTAACTTCCAGATCAATAGGTCTAGCTTTTAAAGCTTGTGCAACAACAGGCCGCTGCGAAGTAATGGTACTAGCAAGCTGTCTAATTCTGCTGCTGATAACATCCATATTAAAAGGTTTCAGAATATAATAATCTGCGCCCAATTCGACAACTCTTTGCGTAATACTCTCTTGACCAAAAGCAGTTAACATAATAATTTTAGGGCGTCGACCGTTCGTATCATTAATACGTTCTAAGACACCAATCCCATCAAGATGAGGCATAATAATATCTAAAATAACGACATCGGGTCTTTTCTCTTCAATAATAGTTAAAATTTCTTCTCCATTGTAGGCTACACCCACTAAATCAATATCCGGCTGCTGTATGAGATATTCTTGAATAATACTTACGAATTCCCGATTATCATCAGCAATCGCTACTCTAATTTTTTCTTTAACCACCGTTATATCCTCTCCTTGCGCTTTTTAGAACTTCTGAAAATAGAATTCGACAATTCCCCGTCATTTCCTTCCTTGTTTGGAAATAAAAACCAAATAAATTTTCATTTAATTTGTCTATTTGACAGTAAGCGCGAATACCGGAATACTTTAACTCACTAAACAATAAAGAGCAACTATGAAGTTGCTCTAAAATAAATTTATGCTAATTTTCGTAATAAATCAGAATAGGTAAATAGCCGTTTACTCGTTTGTTTTTCTTTTTGTGGAATAATTCCGCTTTCCATCAGCATCCAATCAATAAAACAGCCATAACCTTTTGTTGGATCATGTACAAATACATGCGTTACAGCCCCGACAATCTTGCCATTCTGAATAATAGGACTACCACTCATGCCTTGAACAATTCCGCCTGTACGTTCTAGCAGTCTTGGATCAACAACTTTAATGACAAGCCCTTTGCTTTCTGGTGAATCTTGTAAGTTTATTTTTTGGATTTCAATTGCAAATCGTTCGATAGTTTGTCCCTCTACTACTGTTAGCATTTCAGCATATCCGGTTTGAACTTGATTCATTGAGGCAATAGGGATACCTTCTGAATACAGATCATTATTTAACGTAGCATTTAAATGACCATAAATCCCAAATTGCGTGTTTTTCTGAATATTGCCTAATAACTGATCCTCTTCAATAAACACACCAATTTTCTCACCAGGATGACCACGTTTTCCATGCTGGATGCCAGATACGGTGGCTGGTACTATTTTCCCCTTTTCGCAATCAATTGGCTGATTGGTATCGCTGTCTGTGATCACATGTCCTAATGCACCATAAGTACGGGAAGATGGCTCATAAAACGTTAGCGTTCCAACTCCAGCAGCACTGTCGCGTACAAAAAGTCCAATCCGATATCGTTTCGTATCATTGCATAGGATAGGCTTCACCAGAACATTAATTTGTTCTTCACCACGTTTAATCAAAAAGTTTAAGGGCTCCCCTTGGCCATTTGAATCAATAATTTCTGCCACTTGACTATCACTTTGAACCGGAACTTGATTAATACTCAAAATGAGATCTCCGACATTGATTCCAGCATCTTTAGCTGGAGTGACATACTGGCCATCACTTGTTTGAATCGGTGAGTTGCCGACAACGATGACACCGCGTGAATGGAGTACAACGCCAATTGAATGTCCCCCCGGAACTAGTTTCAATTGTGGCAATACATCTACCTGAACAGTCCGAATGGGAATTAGACCAAGTAGCTTAAATTCCACAGTTGCATGGCCCAGTTTGACTGATTCCAAGAAGACCGGCCTCGATATGGTATAGCCTGAAGATTGGGATTTAACCCTGATACTGTCTGTTGAATTCTGACTTACGGTAACTGTTAAGGGATAGTTTACATTAAATAAAGCTGCTTCTCCTTGAATAATTCTCATATGGGGCGGAAGTCCGTAAATGTTACGAAACTGTGGCGAAGACGAGAACGCGATAATTAGTACGGCAATACACATTCCTAAGACGGAACGCCATTTAGTACCCAGCATAGTTGCCATCACTCCCTGTAACATTATGCCAAACAATGTTTACTTTTTTAAGATTCTTTTATATCTCAAAATAAAGATTCCCGTTTTTTTTGGGGATTATTCCGGAATTAGTTGCATTTATTGCCTTGGAAGTTTATATTCGGCCAATTTTGCAATAAATAAAGCGTAAGCTCGCGCTTACGCTTTATTTTTCCATTTTTCTTTTTTATTTAATGCTAATTTCAACATATGAGCGGCATTATCAATTGCCAAATTACTTTCTGTGCCTGATATCATTCGCGCAAGTTCAATTAATTGCTCATGTTCATTTAACCGAGATATCTTCGTAATTGTTCGCTCTTCATCCGACTGTTTTTCAATATAAAGGTGCGAATCAGCCATAACAGCAATTTGTGGTAAATGTGTTATACACAATACCTGCTTATAAGTAGCAACAAGTGCAATTCTTTCAGCAACCATCTGTGCCGTTTGTCCGCCAATTCCTGTATCAATCTCATCAAAAACCATGGTGCCTACATTGTCCCGAGCGGCACAAACCGTCTTTATTGCCAAAGCAAGCCGGGAAAGTTCTCCGCCAGATGCAACTTTGTAGACAGCCTTTGGTTCTTCACCAGCGTTAGCAGAAAATAAGAAGGTCACCTCATTGCACCCATTTACAGTAAATTTATTTAAATCCGTTACTGTAATCACAAGCTGTGCCTTAGGCATTCCAAGATGCACGAGATGCCCTTGAATCTCTTCAGCCAATAATTTAGCGTTACCTTGGCGCAATATTGTTAGTTCTTGTCCAACTAATGCTAATGATTTTTCTAATTTCTCTTTTTGAATACTCAATTCCGCAATGATCTCATCGTAATGTACCAAGGTATTAAGTTCTTGCTCAGCATGGTCGTAATATTCTAAGATATCTTGCGTAGTAGGGCCGTACTTCTTATTTAATTTGTAAATTAAATCCATTCTTTCTTGAAGACGAGCTAAACGCTCCGGACTATATTCCACATTCTCATAATAATCGCGCAGTTCACGACTGCAATCTTCCAGTTGATATAACACATCCACAATGACATTTAACTGTGATTGAATAGAATCATTATAACGCACTACAATTTCCAGATCTCGCTTAATTTCAGCTAATCCTGAAATAATGCCTATATACCCTTTTTTATCTTGAGTAAGCACTGTATAGGCATTACTCAAAGAATTAGTAATTTTTTCAGCATGCGCAAGCACTTTTATTTCTTGATCTAACTCAACATCTTCATTGGGCTTAAGATTAGCAGCAGCAATCTCATCAATCTGCCATTTGAGCATATCAAAACGTTGAGCCCGTTCACGCGATTTTCCCTGATTTTTCGCCAATTCCTGATTTACTTTTGACCAATCTGAGTATATAGACCGATATTGTTCTAGTTTTAATTTCATTTCCTGGCTATATCCATCCAACAATGCCAAATGAGTTTCAGGTCTCAGCAAGGACTGGTTTTCGTGCTGACCGTGCATATCAACCAATCGGTCCCCAATTTGCCGTAAAAAGCCTAACGTAACATGACAACCATTCAGTGTTATTGAATTCTTACCAGTACGCGTAAAACGCCGGCTTATAATTAAAGTTCCATCTTCTTCACAAGGTATATCCTGTTGCACAAGTAATTCTGATACAGCAATATTTGCTGTAATATCAAATATTGCTTCCACCCGCAAAGCCTCAGTACCTTTTCGAATATGATCTACTGATGCCCGACTGCCTAAAATCACACCAAATGCATCAATGAGTATCGATTTACCTGCTCCAGTTTCACCTGTAAGTATATTGAGCCCATCAGTAAAATCAACAATAGCCTGTTCTATCAACGCAAAATTCGTAACCGTTAACGTTTTTAACACAAGCATTCTCTCCCAATTATTATCTTACTGTATTAGTGCCTGAAACTTAGCGATAATACGAGCTGCAGCGTCGGTTGGTTTGACTACCACTAGGATATTATCATCGCCTGCAACAGTGCCAATAATCTCCGGCCAGCGAGCATAATCAATGGTAGAAGCAACAGCTTGAGCAGTGCCAGGTAACGTTTTTATTACGACAATATTCTCGCTAGAATCCAGTCCTAATACTGAATCTTGGAACATGCGCTCCATTCGAGACTGAGAAAATACGATATTTTTTTCCATTGGGAACGCATAACGATAGCGACCATCGCCAGTAGGAACCTTAATTAACATCAATTCCTTAATATCTCTAGATACTGTAGCTTGAGTCACTTCAATGCTCTTTTTCCTTAAAGCTTCAGCCAACTCTTCTTGCGTTTCAATGACGTTATGTTCAATAATCTCTTTAATATTAGCATGACGCACAGCCTTCAATTGTCTCAACTCCTTACTTTTTCAATTAAATAGAATACGGGGGGACTACTGACATGATTAATGATTTGCCACTGATTGACCGTAAAAATATTAGCCGGTAACTCTAAGAAAAATCGCTGCAGCGCAATGTTTTCTTGACACCCCTCGGCATGTCCAGGATATGCAACTAAGGAAATCACACCACCCACACTGAGAATATCAAGAATCTGCCGAACCGCCTCTATAGTCGATAAATAATTTGTAGTAATTTGATGACTAGCCCCTGGTAAGTATCCTAAATTAAACATGGCCAGATCAACAGAACCTGAAATATGACGACTAATATGTGCATGACTATCTAATATTAATTGTACTTTACTAATCAATTGATGATCAATTAATAGCTGTTTAGTTTTTTGTAAGGCAGCTTCTTGAATATCAAACGCCCACACAGTTGCATCTTCAGGAGAATTTTGAGCTAAAAACAATGTATCTCGACCATTACCAGCAGTAGCATCAACAATGTTAGAAGCTGCTTTTACCTTATTGATCAAAAGGTACCGTGTTACATTTAAGATATTAAATACTTGCAAACTAATCGCCCCGCCATAATTTTGTCCGCAATGTTTCGTAATAACTTTTACCTGCAAATTTTATAAACTTTGCACTATATGCAGTACGTTTTATAATAACTTCATCACCAGGTGCAAGATGATGAACGATTTGTCCATCCACTGTGAGGACAACGTCGGCATTGGTTGCCTCTGTGTTAACTCTGACTTTCTCATCACTGGAAATAATCAAGGATCTGGCACTAAGTGTGTGCGGACATATCGGTGTAATGAGGACAATTTTTAAATTGGGGTTAATAATAGGACCGCCGGCAGAAAGGGAATAACCTGTAGAGCCTGTAGACGTAGCTATGATGAGTCCGTCAGCCTGATAATTTGCCGTAAAAATATCATCAATATATAACTGCAAACGCAACATGCGGGAAAAGCCACCTTTAGTAATGACAACATCATTAAGCGCTGAAGAAACTTTTGTGTCATGGCCATCTTTCCTGACTATAGCGTCTAACATTAATCGTTCTTCAATTTCATAATCACTATGAATTAGTTTCGTAATTTTATCATCTAATTCTGGAAGTTCTACTTCCGTCAAAAAGCCCAATCTTCCCATATTAATACCACAAATAGGAATGCCTGCTGCTGCAATATCCCTGGCCGTACTAAGCAATGTCCCATCTCCACCTAAAGTTATCGCCAAATCAATCTGATTTTTTATAACATCTCTTGGCAAAGCCAATTCACTGTATCCCAATGAGACCGCAGCTTCTGCCGGGAGAAAAATCTTGACGCTTTGGGCTCGCAATTGCTTAATAATCTTATCCAAAACGATAGCAACATCTGATTTAGCACTATTTGGAAAGATACCGATTGTTAGCAACGCATTCCCCTCCATTCTACCCATTCATTATGTTTGATTCATATTGTTATCATTATTGGAGATTACAAGCTGATATGTGCTTCGCTAACGACTTGCTCGATCACTTGTTCGTCGACTTCACTGGGTATATCAATCATATTCGATAGATAGATAAGATATTCAATATTCCCTTCAGGCCCCTTGATTGGAGAAAAACTCAGTTTCAGTGGAGTAAGTGACACACTGCGGCAGCAAGCAATCACCTTGCGAATGACCTCTTGATGAACCGCTGGGTCTCTTACTACACCTTTTTTGCCAACCTTTTCTCGACCGGCCTCGAACTGGGGTTTAATGAGAGCTACCAACTCTCCTTGCGGTGCTAATAGCATTTTGACTGACGGAAGCACCTTATCAAGAGATATAAAGGCCACATCAATACAGGCAAAGTCGATCAATTCCCCAATATCCGCTGGTGTCACATTACGAATATTAGTCCGCTCCATATTAATGACTCTGCTATCAGTTCTTAATGACCAAGCCAGTTGTCCATAACCAACATCAATCGCATAAACCCGCAATGCGCCATTTTTCAAAGCACAGTCAGTAAAACCGCCTGTTGACGCACCAATATCGGCAATCACCTTGCCGTTTAAATCAAGCGCAAAAGCAGCAAGTGCTTTTGCCAATTTTAATCCGCCGCGACTTACATAGCCGATACTGTCGCCTGCCACTGTAATATTAGCAGTAGTTGGTACTAATGTGCCTGCTTTATCTATTTTTTGATTATCGACAAACACCAATCCTGCCATAATACAAGACTTTGCCCGTTCCCGGCTTGTTACAAGGTTCTTTTCAACAAGTAAAACATCTAACCGTTCTTTTTTCACTATATCACCGTGCCCCATAATGCTTCATAAACGCTATGACTTTCTTACAAATGCCATCACTTGTTAGCCCATATTGGCTAAGCAAATTTTGTCTGGTACCATGTTCAATAAATTTGTCTGGTATTCCCAGCCTTAATAATTTAACCCAATTCAGCTGATTCGCATTCATATATTCCAAAACTGCAGAGCCAAACCCGCCAGCTAAAATATTATCCTCAACTGTAACAAAAATCCCTACTTCACGCGCTAATTCTCTAATCATTGGTTCATCTAAAGGTTTTATGAAGCGCGCATTAACCACTCCTGCCTGAATGCCAGCTTCAGCTAATAGCAAACTGGCTTGCTGACATGGTTCAACCATAGCACCCACTGCCAAAAAAACAATATCTTTAGCTGGTTTCAGTATTTCGGCTTTTCCAATTGGAATTTCTTTGAAACCAGTGTCCATAGGCACACCTAGACCACTACCACGAGGATAGCGAATGGCTGTTGGCGCCTTGGATATTGTTGCTGTATACAGCATATGACGCAGTTCATTCTCATCCTTTGGGGCCATTAATACCAGATTGGGTATGTGCCTCAGATAACTAAAATCAAAAACACCATGATGGGTAGGACCATCCTCGCCAACAATACCAGCTCGATCGAATGCAAAGATCACAGGAAGATCTTGCAAACAGATATCGTGCAATATTTGATCATAGGCCCTTTGGCCAAATGTTGAGTATAAGGCAATCACAGGCGTTTTCCCTCCGGCTGCTAAGCCGGCAGCAACAGTAGCAGCATGAGGCTCGGCAATTCCAACATCAAAAAATCTGTTAGGAAATAGCCCGGCAAATTTTTTCAAACCCGTTCCTTCAGGCATCGCTGCCGTTATTGCTACAATATTGTCATTTTGTTTAGCCAGTTCAACTAAAGTATTGCCAAAAACAGATGTAAAGGTTGGCTTATTGCCATTCTTAATAATTTCACCTGATTCAATACAAAAAGGTCCTACGCCATGAAACTTATCAGCCTGGCATTCAGCTGGCTGATACCCTTTACCTTTGCGCGTTAGATTATGAATAAGCACAGGCCCATTCATCGCCTTAGCCTGCTCTAATACTTCGCTGATAAGATCAATATTATGCCCATCAATCGGCCCAATGTAGGTAAAACCCAATTCTTCAAACAGCATTCCCGGCACAAGCAAATACCGCAAGCTATCTTTCACTCTTTCAACAGTTTTCGCTACACTGTCACCAATTGCCGGTATACGTCTGAGTAAAAATTCAATATCATGTTTAACTCGATTATAAGTAGGAGCTGTACGCATCTTTGATAAATAATCAGACATTGCTCCAACATTTTTATCAATCGACATCTCATTATCATTTAAAATAACAATAAGATTAGTACCGAGATCGCCAGCATGATTCAAAGCTTCATAAGCTTGGCCGCCAGTTAGTGATCCGTCTCCAATAACCGCAATAACATGGTTTTTCATTCCAGAAAGATCTCTGGCTAAGGCCAGCCCTAAAGCTGCGGATATGGATGTACTGGAATGACCAGTACCAAAAGCGTCATGTTCACTCTCACACATTTTAGGAAAACCACTGAGTCCACCCTGTTGGCGAAGGGTAGCAAAATACTTTTGTCGCCCTGTTAGAATTTTATGTACATAAGCTTGATGACCAACATCCCAAACAAACTTGTCGCTAGGACTATCAAATACGCGGTGCAAGGCAATGGTTAATTCAACGATTCCTAAATTTGGCGCTAAATGTCCACCAGTTTTGGCAACTGTATGTACAAGAAGCCCGCGGATTTCTCCGGCGAGCTTTTCCAACTGAGCAAGTGATAAATTCTTTAACTGCCGCGGGTGATCTATCGTATCAAGTAAGCTTTTCAACTGGAGTCCCTTCTTTCAGAACCACATCTACTTAAAAATATTACCAAATCATTATAACAAAAATTTACTGAATAATCATCAATTTATTAAATACATAAGCTACAGCAAACCCAAGCAATGCTCCTGCCATCACTTCTAAGGGTGTATGCCCTAATAGTTCTTTCAGCCTAATATCATGTAAGGTATGCTCCACCCGCAGCTGACGAACAAGTTTATTAATCACCTTAGCTTGTTTACCAGCTGCTCGCCTTACACCAGCAGCATCATACATGACAATGCTGGCTAAAACAACGGCCACACCAAACAGCGAAGATTGCAAACCTTCATGAAGCCCCACTGCCGAAGCCAGCCCAACCACCAAGGCCGTATGTGAACTAGGCATACCACCCGCACCTACGAGCCGTTCAAGATTAAACTCACCATGCTTCCAATAGGAAGTTAGGGTTTTAAGTATTTGTGCTAAAAACCAGGCAGTAATTGCCGACATAAAAACAACATTTTGTCCTAGAGCTACAAAAAAGTTTGCCATATTGCCACCTCAACTGTCGCGTGATATTAAGTACCGCACCATCTGGCGTAATATTTCTGCCTCTTCACCGAAATCATTTAATGCAACGATAGCCCTTTCAACAGCTTCATCCGCCAACCTCCGAGCACCATCTAATGAATACATACTCACATAGGTCGCTTTTTGATTGCGCATATCACTGCCAACTGGTTTTCCAATTTTATCCTGACTACCAATAACGTCTAATATATCATCAGTAATTTGAAAAGCCAAACCAAAATCATCTGCATATCTAGTGAGTAAGTTCAACTCAGCTTCGCCAGCATTTGCTAATATTGCACCAGATCGAATTGCCGCTTTAAATAATGCACCGGTTTTTGCCTGATGCATCAGCATAATTGTATCCATATCAATAGTTTTACCCTCAGATACCAAATCTATAGCTTGTCCACCCACCATTCCTTGCGGTCCGGCAGCAAAACTTATTTCACGAACAACTTTTATTAGATTTTTCGGCTCTACACCCTCTTGTTGCAGCATAATTTCAAAAGCGGCTGTCAGTAAGGCATCTCCAGCTAAAATGGCCATAGCTTCACCAAACACCTTATGATTGGTTAGTTTTCCACGACGATAGTCATCATTATCCATTGCCGGTAAATCATCATGAATTAATGAATAAGTATGGATCATTTCCAGACCACAAGCAACATGGAGATAATCATCGCCTTTTCCTCCTACAGCATCTGCAGCTGCAAGTAATAAAGCCGGGCGCAATCGTTTACCGCCTGCTAACAGGCTATAACGCATTGCCTCAAAAATGATGGGTGCGATTACATGATCGGTTGGAATAAATTCAGATAATTTATGATCAATAAGTTGAGCCTTCTGCCTGCAATATGCTTTTAACATTATTCTTCCTCCCGTAATATTAGAGGCCGCTCAGTCAATTGATTTTCTTCCTGCAGTAAAATCACATCAACTGCCTTCTCAGCTGCATTCAGTTTAGTTAAGCATAACTGTGATAACTCTACCCCTTCAGAGAATTTTTCTAATAAATTCTCTAAAGTGGCATCACCTTTCTCTAACTGTTTAACGATTTCCTCTAATTTACTAAGAGCCTCTTCAAAAGATATTTGTGCGGCCTGGATTGATTTTTTCTTCACCGTTGCTCCTCCTTAACAGAGATTACTTCAATATTGATTGAACCGTCTCGTAAAACCACTTCCAAGTTTTGTCCGTGAACGACTTCAGTTACTTTATTAATTACATGTCCATCTTGAGTTCGAATAATCCCATAGCCTCTTGCAAGAACGGCTAAGGGGTTTAACATAGCTAGTTTTTCCGCCGCCAGGTTAAATTGATGCTGCTTTGCCACAACAGCTTTTTTGGCTATTTCGATCAGCCGCTGTAAACTGCTATCCACAGACTGTCGCTTCGCATCAATAATCTCTTGAGGGCGAGTTAAAACCCGACTCCGAATGTTCTGCTCAAGACGCGACTTTTTATTCTGAATATGATTACGAACACTCGACTCCAGTAAGTTCTTAATTGAAACAACATAGCGGTACAATTCACGAGCATCAGGTACTACCAACTCGGCAGCCTGTGACGGCGTCGCCGCTCTTACATCAGCAGCAAAATCTGCTAATGTATAGTCAGTCTGATGCCCGACTGCTGAAACAACCGGTATGTTAGATTGTGCAATACTCCTTACAACAGCCTCATCATTAAAGGACCAGAGTTCTTCAATTGAACCGCCGCCTCTACCGACAATAATGACATCCACCTGATACAACCTATTAAACAGATTCAGTGCATTTGCAATTTGCCGTGGAGCTTCTTGGCCTTGAACTTGTACTGGTATTAAGCAGAGCTGAACCCCGGGATGACGACGCTTAGCCACGCTGACAATATCTCTTAAGGCAGCACCAGTAGGAGAAGTAATTACACCAACCCGCTTTGGCAAAAGCGGTAACTGCTGCTTGCGCGCATCGTCAAATAAACCTTCAGCCGCTAATTTTTCCTTCAACTGTGCGAAAGCCAAACTCAATTCGCCAACGCCCTCGGGTAATAATTGCTCCACATATAACTGATATTGCCCATCACGTTCAAAAATTGTCACATATCCACCAGCCACAACTTTTAAGCCGTCAACTGGTTCAAATTTTACAAACTGAGCTTTGCTTTTGAACATAACAGCCTTAATCGTTGCACCGCTATCCTTTAACGTAAAATAACAATGCCCCGAATAGTGACGCTTAAAATTAGAAATTTCTCCGCGGATATAGACTGATTTTAAGGTTCTGTTATGATCGAAAACATCTTTTATATATCTGGTAATCTCAGTCACACTGTATATACTCAAATAGATCACCTTTTATCAAAAATTATAACATTACAAATTCTTCTATAATGATATACCAATAATAACGAAAAAACCAGACAAAAAGTCTGGCTAAAAATTTTTGTATTTACGACTAATATAGCATTGCCCAATATACCCGCTAATTCCCCCTACAACAAACCAAAAGAAATGGCCCGGTGGAATAAGATGGCCCACAATGACACCAAGAACTGCACCTATAAGAATATAGGTCACCATCCAAATCACCTCCGCATATGTAACTTTTATGTATCATATGCTTACGGCTGTGCTTATGTGCCTCGCTGTAATGCAAAGTATGCCGCACCAACTGCATTATCCGGACTATACTTCGAATCGGGAAAATGTAATTTTGTCATAAAAGAAGCCTTCGATACCTTCTTCTGAATGGTCTCACGAATATAACGATTGGACATTACGCCGCCAACCAAAAGAATATCGGTTACACCAGTCTTCTCAATTGCCGCTATGATAAGCTTCGCCAATGAGCGGGCTATGCAAAGCTCAACTCCAGCTGCTACAGATTCGGGGGCATAACCTTTTGCTAACATGCGAAAAACATGGCTGGCCGGTCCGGAAAAACTCGCCTGTAATCCTTTAACTGAAAAAGGTATATCAATGGCGTTCGCATGATGGTGTAGTGCAAGAGCTTCCAGATGGCGCCCAGCTGGAAAAGGAAGATGTAACGCTACACCTACGCGATCAACAAATTGCCCGGCATTTAGATCCTTGCTCCCACCCAATAATGTAATATGGCTGACATCATCATTTTTTTCAACTAAGACGACTTCAGTAGTTCCGCCTGAAGCGTGTACAGCTAGGAAACGATCCTTGTTGGGTCCGCCAGCAGACCAAATCCCTGCATAAATATGAGATTCCTGGTGGCTCAAACGCCAAATTCCAATTCCATTCATTACAGCTAGGCCTCTGGCGTACCCTTCTCCAACGAGAAAGGCGGGCATATAGGAATCCGGCTGTGAACGGGGAAAAGCTGAAACGCCTATAGCTTTTAGTTCTATAGGCGTGCCTAAATCCGCAATAATTTGATCCAAAAGATCAGGTAAATTTCGCGTATGCTGAAATACCATTTCAGACTGAGCCATTCCTCTGGCCCCGCTTTTAACTGAAAGTATTTTTCGCTTATCCGCAACTAAACAGCCTGTTTCATCCAATACCGCAATAGATGTTGTATAGCAGCTAGTATCAAAACCCATAAAATATTTCATAACTACGCCTTGGCTTTTACTAACGATCCTAAAATGCCATTAACGAACCGCCCTGATTCATCAGATCCAAAAGTTTTAGCAAGTTCAACCGCCTCATTAATAATAATATTAGGCGCCAACTGTTCCTTGCCAAATTTCAACTCATAAATGGCAATTCTAGTGATATTACGATCAACCCCAGCCATACGTCCTAACTTCCATTCAGTCGAGTTATTTGCAATAATTTCATCAATCTCATCAAGATGATCCTGAGTTCCGCTCACTAATTCCTGCGTGTACTGCTTGGCATTATCTGTAATTGCCTCGCGCTCACTAAATACTGCATCTAAAGCTTCATTTTTATCTGATTTATTAAAATCCAACTGAAATAAAGCCTGTAATGCCATTTCTCTGGCTTTTCTACGACTCATATAGTCTCTCCTTATTTAAAGAAGTTTCGGATAACTTACTGCCGTTCAACTAACGACGATAGCCTGGTGGCAGCAACTTATCAATAACATCCATAATATCTTCTTTTTCATCAATACGTTTTCCTATCACATAACCAATGACAGCACATAACAAAATAAATAAGGTCCGAAAAAATCCAAAAACAATGATCAAAACTCCGACAAGAAGCCCAATAACCACGCCCGATATTTTTCCGCTATGCTGCTGCCATAATTCTTCTAACAGCTTAACATTCATGATGCTCACCTCTTTATTTTGCTGAATATGCTCAGATTCATTCATACAAATCATTTTACGCGTTGTTTTGTTTTAAAGTCATTCGATATGTTTTCTACTACAATATGTATATCCACTAAATCAACGCCAACTGTATTTTTTATGTACTCTTTTACTCTCTGTTGGACTTCAGACGAGACTTCTGGAACATTACTTTCAGGGCTGACAGCTGCTCGAATAATGACTTGCAACCCATTTTGCTCATTTTGAGCAACAGAAATTTTAGCACCTCTCACTCCACGAGTATGCCTGGTTACCTTTTCAACAAGATTTTCGACCGCACTTAAGGAAATATGAATATCTCCCATATCATTGTGATGTACAATCGTATCTTTGCGGCGAGAAGTACGAAGCCCTGCAAATAACAAGCGCAGACTAACCAGTAAAAAAATAAAGCTGATCAATCCGGCTTCCCACTGACCATAAATATATGAAAAGCTTGTCCATACAATGTCTAAAGAAATAAGGCGTAAAGATAATAAAATAACGCCTAAAGACAACAATGTCAGTAACAATGTATAAATTGATAATATGATTCGATCAATAATACCCATAATTACTCCTTCCTAACGCACACGGATATCTTCATCCTTTCCTTCATGGCCAAAACCAACGCCCTGTACGTGTATATTCACTTCGACAACATCAAGCCCAGTCATAGACTCAATTGCTCTTTTTACATTTTCCTGAACAGTTAAGGCCACATCAGGAATCCGCACACCATATTCCACAATAATAAATAGATCTACAGCTGCTTCGCGTTCGCCGACTTCAACTTTTACACCTTTAGATAAGTTTTTCTTCCCTAGCATTTCTGCAATGCCGCCAACTAAGCCACCACTCATCCCAGCGACTCCGGCTATTTCAGTTGCAGCCAATCCGGCTATTATGCCGACAACTTCATCTGCAATACGGATTGAACCAACATCATTATGTTCTGCTCTTTCAATTCTTTTATCCAAGCAACACCCCTCCCTAATAGTTAACTATTTAAAATATTTTATTGTTAATTTTGATATTTTATAACTTCAATTATTATATCAAACAATTTCCATTTATACAAATTGGAACAACGAAAGGCCTTGGAACAGATTTATTAAAAAACGGTTCCAAGGCCTTTAATATTCCAAATTTATGGTTTAGAACTTATTGTTATTTCTTCTGGCTTGACTCCTGAAACGCGGCTAATCACGTCAGCAACTTGGATGACTTCCTCACGAGATAAGGTAGAGGCTTTTACAATCGCGCTAACTGAATTATCACGATAAAATACTAAAGCATCAGCAAAACCTCGAGCCTTAATCAGACTTTCCATTTCAGATTCGCGCTGTTTCTCTTGAACCATTTTCAGAACACTTTCCTGGGCTTTATTACGGATTTCATCAGTTTTCGCACTCTTAATAGCTTCTCGTAACAAATCTGACTTTTCACTACGCATCTTATCACGCTCAATACGATACTCAGTAAAGAAATCAGTACTTACTACTGGTGCTACTGGCTCAGTTAAGACTGCTTTGGTCACCTGCATTGCATTGGATCGATCTGCTTTTGCCTGTTCTCGGCTGTCATTAAAACATAGAATACCGACCCCGACCACCCCTAAAGCTAATAAACATGCAAACACAATAAGCGACTTTCTATATTGTTTTATAGAGATAACTATCATTGATCTCAACCTCACTTTCTTTGCGGTAATACGGTAATTTTGTAAGAAGGCAGCCCGAGTCCAGCTTCAACAGCTTTGGTTAAATTCGCTTTAACGCTTGAATCGGCAGCTCCTTCTGCCACAACAAGAACACCCTTGATATTTGGCTTAAATTCACGAACCATGACTGGATGATCAACACCATTCTCCTTACTTAGAAGAACTTGCTCACTTTCCTTAGTTTCAGTTGTGGTACGCAGCCCACCGCCAGTGTCTTTTTCCTGAATCGTACGTGTTTCTTTTGTAATGTTCTTAGCATGCTCACTGGTAGTGCCATTTTCCAGTGTCACACTCACTGCAACCGTTCCAGCCCCTCTAACTTGCGACAACATCGCTGCTAACTTGTTTTCCAAAACATCTTCATAAGTTCTGTTCTGCACTTGAGTAGCTTTTAGCGGCTCATTAGGTATTTCAGCAGGCGTATTAGAAGCACGGTAGTCGAATGTTCCGCCAATTAATAATAGAATTATCCCCAAAATACCCAGCCAGATCATTTTTGTATTGACTACACCCGCTTTAATCAGTTGGTTAGGCCAAAGTTTTTTGGCACTAGTTAGCATAGCACCTAATCCATTCATAGGTTAATACCTCCTTAATGTAATAGCTTTATCTCAATATGCTCATTAGGAATCTGATACAACTCATAGATGGTCTGCAAAATTTTTGTTTTTAATTGTGGCTTTAATTCGATAGCTTCATTATAGTTTGTAGTTCCAATAACCACAGGCTCAATTTTCCCCTTGGCATTGTTAACCCCTGGTTTTACATAAATTGTTAATGCCCGTACCTTCCCATTAAATTTACCTTGTTGAGGGTTCTCTAACTCCACGGCAACCTGAGCATCAGCAATACCTTCAATTGCAGTAGTCGTTGCTCTGATTTGCCTTGCTAATTCCTTTTTATAGGTATCAAAAGCTAACTGCTCTCGATCACCAGCAACTTTATTTGCGTTATTCATTACACTTTGTGAATTTGCTGTATTGGTGCTGAGCGCTGGTATTTGAGCCGTACTCCAACGATTTTGAATAACGTCCAATACAGGGTTTAAAATCGCCAAAGTAATCAATAGCCCGATAATGACTCGAATGAATCGCTGCATACTGCTGCTTGGCAGTAATAGTTCAAGAAACGAAGCAAATAAGACAAGCAAAATGATATTTTTGATCCACGCTGAAATGCCTTCGATCATCTGACCACCACCTACACCCTAAGGTACGTTATCGCAACATCATTGCCGCACTTCCGGCACCAATGATCATAGTAATTGCTAAGAAAAACATGAGTACAACTGTCAGCAATGCCCCAAATACCAATAACAAATTATTCCCCATCGCATCTAGACATTTACCCATTCTGTCATCACCCATAGGTTGAATCAAAGCTCCTGTAACTTTCATGATAGCAACCAGTGATAATAACTTGATCAGGGGAAAAGCACAAATTGTCAGTACTACTAAAACACCAAAAATTCCAACAGCATTTTTTAGTAGCAGAGATGCGCCCATCACTAATTCCACTGTATCAGCAAACATTTTACCGACAACCGGGACAAAGGTTGTTGTTGCATATTTAGCAGTTCGCAGCGTTACGCCATCAGCAACGCCGCCAGCTACCCCCTGAACGGTAACGATTCCAATGAATACTACCAATGTAAAACCTAAAATCATCATACCGCCCTGTTTAAAAAGGCTAGTTAAATTACTTAGCCGGTATTTCTCTGATAAATAGTTCACACAATCCAATACAGAAGTAATCAGTAGTAATGGCAGGACGACATTTTTAATAATGACACTGACCGTGCTAACTACAAATAGCATTAATGGTGTAAATAGGGCTGCAGAAGTTAGAGCTCCTACTCCTGCTAATAGGGAAATTAATAACGGCAGTAAGGCTTCCATGAAACTAACCATATGATCAACTGTATCACGGGCTAATGATATTGCATTATAGAATGCTGTCAGCGCTATCACTGACAAAAAAATAAAACACACACTATAGGCCAATACTGATATCCCTGACTGTTCAAAGGAATTCTGGAGATTTTGCAGCAATACACATAATACCGCAAGAAACAAAAGCTTCCCCATCAAGTGGGCATTTGCGGCAACTTCTTTCAAAAAACGATTGATCACAGTTTGCCATAAGGCATTCCAATCGGCGGTAATACCTTTACTGGCAATATCCTTTATTGTCTCTGTACTTAGAAGCGGAATATCTTCATTTAGTTCCTGATTTATTTTCACAATAAACTGATTGATCTGGTCTGGAGATAATTTATCGAAAAGCTGCTGATTAATTTCATCATAGTCTAGGGGTGTTGCCATTGCACTGCCGGTGACTAGGACTATTAAAACTATCACAAGTAGCATTGTTTTCATCGTTATTCCACCTTATGGAATCAATCTCACAATTGTATCAAGAACGAGAGCAACGATCGGTATTGCCATCACCATGACCAGAACTTTACCAGCAAATTCAATTTTGCTGGCAACTGCCCCCTCACCAGCATCACGACAAACCTGTGCACCGAACTCAGTGATATAAGCAATACCGATAATTTTCAAAATCGTATTTAAATACATCTGGCTGATGTTAGCTTTTTCTGCCAAGTCACGAAATAAATTAAGAACCACATTTACTTTACTGAGTACCAATAGAAAAATGATTGTGGCCAAGGTCAAACTTAGCTGTACAGCAAGCTCGGGCCGCTCTCTTTTGATAATCAAGATAAGTAAAGTTACTACAAATCCCAGCCCGATAATTTGGATAATCTCCATGGCCGTACACCCCTCATAATAACTTGAAAACATCCTGGACAGTTCCAAAAAGTCGTCCTAAAAGTTGAACTACCCACAAAAGCACAAGTGTAAATCCAGCCAAAGTACACAAATGCGCCATATCCTCTTTGCCTGCTTGCTTTAAAGCAGTATGGAAAACCGATACTAATATTCCGACACCAGCGATCTTAAACAAAATATCTAACCCCATTTCCCCACCCCTTCCTATATGAATTTGTTTAAACCTATACCAGCAATATGACAACTACCAATCCACCGCAGACCCCTAAATAGCGATACATTTTGGTATTTAGGTCTCTTTTCCGCACGGCTTCCTGTTCTAATTTTTCTAATTGTTCTTGAATCATTGTGATATATTTGTTCTGTTCCTCTCTATTCATTGCTCCAAGATTGGCACCAAGAATTGTCAAGATTTCTTTTTCAGGTTTATCAATGGCTAATTGATTTTCCATTTTATTTAATACCTGTACAATGGCCTGTTGGGGATTCATCCAGACATTGCTTTCCAGTAGTCTGGCAGTTTCTTTAAAAAAGCCGGCAACAGGTCCTTTTGTACCAACTGTCGCTTTAATCAATGCCTCCGATAACGGCATCGAGATATAATTAATATAAGCTTTGAGCGAAACAATACAACTAATGAAATGTCGAATATGCTGTGGCCTTTCACTACAGCGCAAGGATAGCCTAAAACCGATATAGGTACATGCTGTCAAAACAAAAATACTTCCTATTATCTTTAACCACATATCTTTACTCCTTTTCGCTTGCTATATAATAACTCACCATTTTTTGCGGCGATGATTTCTTCTAAGGTTCCGATAGTAGGCCGAGAACCTAAAATAATATAACGGTCAAAATACTTATTCTGAATCAATTCTCCAATATAGGGTCGATGTAAGATTTCTGCCGAATCATGACCATGTATAGAAGCAATGACACGAATACCAGCATTGAGCGCTTCTTTAACTGCTATAACATCCTCATGACGTCCTAATTCATCAGTAACAACCACCTGCGGAGACATGGATCTAATTAACATTAAAAGACCTGTTGCCTTAGGACAGCAGTCCAATACATCTACTCTTGGTCCTAAATCAACGGTTGGAACTCCATTACGGCAGGCAGCAATTTCTGATCGCTCATCCACTACACCAACTTGCATCCCCGGATAGTTAAAAATTTTGCTGCCAGAACTTAGCTGGTAAACAATATCACGAAGAAGAGTCGTTTTGCCGCAGCGTGGTGGAGAGATCACTAAAGTATTTAAAACTTGTTTCTCAGCAATCATATAGGGCATAAGCTTCTCAGCACAACCTTTTATTTGCCGAGCAATGCGTATATTCAAGGAACTAATATTCTTTAACGCCTTCAATTCTCCGCCATCCACGATCGCCTGACCGGCTAAGCCTACCCGATGTCCTCCATGAATTGTAATATAGCCAAGCCTAAGCTCCTGCTCATAAGCATATAACGAGTTACGGCTGATTGATTGTAGCGTACGTCCTATATCATCACAACTGCAGATATAAGCTTTACTTGGCTCAATATCTATTTGTCCATCTTGGGAAATCATCTTGTCCGTGTTACTTAAGACCAGTAAGAGAGGCTTATTAATTCGCAATCTTATTTCCGTTAATTCATCTTTTATTGAAACGGGCAGCAACTTTATCAGTGAGGCAAGGCCTGGTGCCAAAATCGGATAGATATCATGTTCCAATGTATGGCTAACATGGTTCATTTTTCCTCCACCTTTCTTTACATAGATATGGGGTTAGAGATTGCTTTATGCAAAAATGCAATAAAAAAAATCCCGTATCGACGGGATTTTTTTATAAACCAGAAAACATAAAGTTGAATGCTATATGTTAAATTGATCGCTTTTTACTCTAGCAGGTTCAAACACCAGGGTGAATAGCATGCCGTAAAGACTGATCCACTCGTGATGATTCAATATCAATATCGTCATCAAACTCCAACGTATTATCGTAAACGATGCCACCGCAATAAGGGCATGTGACTTCAATTGCATCGTCTTCAGCAAGTATATCTGACTCAAAGGTAACGGCCTCATGGCAAGCAGGACATTGTACTTCGACATAGTCATCATCAGAATCTTCTTCGGTATATACGTCTTCATAGATTTCTTCTTCTAAATCTGTTAAATCCTCATCAATAGTTTCAACATAAGTTTCTAAATCTTGTTGAGCCATCGCCATGTTATGGAAATCATTGGCCATATCATCAAGTACATCGATTATGTTTGCTAAAATTTTTCCTTCGGCAGACTGTTCACTAACATTCAAGCCTTTGGTTAACCCCTGTAGATAGGCCACTCTCTCTTTTAGATTAGTCATACGTAATCATCAACCCCTTTTTTCTTTATCCGCAAGCTATTGATATTATGCCCAATAAAGTTATTTTCATATGCCGCTATTACAAAAAAACTACAGTTTATTCAATCCTAAAAAAAACCAGCACAGCCAAACAGCCTGAATCGGCTAAAAGCAAAAATCCGATGAACATGGTTCACCGGATTTTATGGAATATGTAATTTAGTCTCTTGCTCTTTCAATATAATCGCCTGAGCGAGTGTCTATTCTAAGAACATCGCCTTGGTTAATAAATAAAGGTACTCTTACAGAATAGCCAGTCTCTAGTTTAGCCATTTTAGTAGCACCAGTCGCAGTATCACCACGAACACCAGGATCACATTCAATAACTTCTAGATCGACTGAATTAGGTAAATCAACGCCAATAATGGTTCCTTGGAATAACATTACGCCAATATTCATATTCTCTTTAAGGAATTTTTTAGCATCCGCTAGTTGATCAGCATTCAGCTCAAGTTGTTCGAAGGATTCATTATCCATGAACACATACATTCCGTCATTTTCATATAAATACTGCATTTGACGGTTATCAATATGTGCTTTAGGTAATTTTTCTCCTGGATTAAAAGTACGCTCAACTACTGCACCTGTACGAACATTCTTCATTTTTGTTCTAACAAAAGCTGCTCCTTTACCAGGCTTAACATGTTGGAAGTCTACGATCTGCCATACATCATTGTCAATCTCAATCGTTATACCGGTACGAAAATCACTACTAGAAATCATTAATTATTCCTCCAATTTATATCCCATAAAGCGGGTTAATCAATTTCAATTAACTTTTTATCACTTGAAGTCAATATCTCACAATTAGCCGCTGATACTCTGACTGTGTCCTCAATTCTAACTCCACCCCAATCAGGCAGATAAACTCCTGGTTCGACTGTTACCAGCATATTTTCTGCTAACGTAATTGTGGTATTACCTGGAGATAAAGCTGGGGCTTCGTGAATCGCTAATCCTACACCATGACCAAGGCCGTGACCAAAATAGTCACCATATCCGGCATCTTGAATGATTTGTCGCGCCACATGATCTACCGCTTTGCCTATTTGACCAGCTTGGACAGCTTGTAAGCCGGCAAGCTGTGCTTTTAAAACAAGATCATAAATTAATTGCTGCTTTTCTGTTGCCTTTCCAATGCAAACAGTTCTGGTAATATCAGAATGATAGCCATTATAGACAGCACCAAAATCCATAGTAACAAAATCACCAGGTTCAATTTGTTTCTCGGAAGCTATGCCATGAGGCAAAGCACCTCGATGTCCAGATGCAACAATGGTGTCAAAAGCAGCTTTCTCGGCTCCTTGCTTGCGCATAAAATATTCAAGCTCTGCAGCAACAGCAAGTTCGGTTATTCCAGGACGCAAAAAAGATAAAATATACGAAAATGCCGCATCGGCAATTTCAACTGCCGTCTTGATTAAGCCAAGCTCATTACTATCTTTTATCATCCTTAGAGCATCGAGAACCAATGGCTTAAGCTCAATACTTTTTAGCGTGTTCTGCAGAGAATAATAAACGCTATAAGTCAAATAATCGCTCTCAAAGCCACATTTAGTTGATTTTAATTCATCAATAACGCTAGAGACTGTTTCTAGTGGATTGCTGCCATGCCGCACAATTTCAAAACCTTGAGCCTGATACTCAGCCTGTTCTATATAACGAAAATCTGTTATGAGTTTGGCACTATTTTGGTTAATCACTAGAAAACCCGAAGTACCCGTAAATCCACTCAAATATCTTCTGTTTTCCGGTTTACTGACAATAACAGCATCAAGGCCTTGATCATTTAGCAAACTACGCAATTTCGATAATCGCTCGTTCATTTAAGCCTCCTGCTTTAATAAGTTGGCTGCGGCTTCTAATGCAAGAATATAACTAGTTGAGCCAAAACCACAAATCTGCCCTATAACCACTGGCGCAATCATGGATTTATGACGAAACTCTTCACGCTTATGAATATTAGAAAGATGAACCTCTATGGCTGGTACCGAAACCGCTGCCAAAGCATCCCGGATTGCAACACTATAATGAGTAAAGGCAGCAGCATTGATAATGATCATATCAAATCGCCCATCAGCTTGTTGGATAGCATCAACCAAAACTCCTTCGTGGTTTGTCTGGATGATTTCTAATTGAACAGCTAATGTCTTAGCATGCTCTTGCAGCTTATTATTTATGGTTTCCAAAGTCTCAGCACCATAAATATTGGGTTCACGCTTTCCCAACAAGTTAAGGTTAGGTCCATGAATAATCAAAATATTATTTCGATACATTCCCAAGCTTACCACAACCTTACTAAAAAGTAATAACTTTTACATTTTACCACAATTTATATTATTTGCCTAGAACCTCTCGGTGCATTTGAGATTAAAGTTATTATACTCGAATGCTTAAGACTTAATACAGCTTCAATCCGATCCATGGTGCAAGCCTTTAGACGCTATTGCATTAAAATATCTTCCATAATTTCTCTAAATATTGGCGCAGCAACATCCCCACCGGACATTCCATCTTCAATAAATACAACAATGGCAAATTGAGGTTGCTCCAAAGGCGCATAACCAGCAAACCATGCATGATTAATTCCTTTTCCTTCTGTATTTTGTCTGCCCGTCTCTGCAGATCCAGTTTTACCAGCAGACCCTACCCCGTCAACATAGGCAGCCTGACCTGTTCCATAACGGGTAACGCCTGCCATCATTTCCCGCATTTGTATTGCCGTCTGTCTGGATAAAACTCTAGTACCGCGTGATACATGATAATTTTTTATTACCACGCCATCAGAATTTGTAAGTTTGCTGACAATATAAGGTTCAACCTTAATTCCATCATTCACAATAGTCGATACTAAGGCCGCCATTTGAACTGGTGTGGCCTCAAACTCACCTTGCCCTATTGAAAGATTGGCTAATTCTCCGGGATAAATATTGTCCGCTGACGGTAAGTTGCCGTCAGCCTCCCCATAAAACTCCAATTTACTTTTATGACCAAAGCCCAGCTTCTTTGCATATTCGACAAGCTTTTCAGCACCTACTTTCTGACCTACTTCAATAAAGACGGGATTACTAGAATAAGCCATTGCATCACTAAAAGTAATTTGTCCCCTAGGTCCATGATCATAATCCCAGCCCTTGAATCTAATCCCATTAATATCAATATATCCGTGATCAAAAAAAATATCATTGGGTCTAACCAATTGATTTTCTAATGCCGCTGCTGCAACAACCAGCTTAAAAACTGATCCTGGCTGATATGCTGCAATGGCCCGATTTAACAACGGTGCAGCATCACTCGTTAAATACTCATCTAAATTATTAGCATCAAAATTCGGGCGTGAAGCCATTGCCAGTATTTCACCCGTTGATGGCCTCATTACGACAACCGCACCTTTCGGTGAATGCCTGTCTAGAACAGCCTCAACACTTTTCTGAATGCGGCTGTCAATTGTCAAAACAACGTTATTTGGACCAGTTCCATTATCGAGACGCATTCGCTTATAACCTAGCCCTGGAATAACCTGCTGTGTAGCATCCACTAAAGCTGCAGCGTATTCTGGCTGATTCCCTCGTAATACATCATCAAACATTGCTTCTATCCCACTAACTCCCCGATTATCAGAGGTATTGATGTACCCGGTGACGTGTGAGGCCAGTGAACTATACCCGTAACGCATTTTTTCTGACATCACGAGTATTCCAGGAGCATTTAATGCGTTTATTTTCTGGGCAGTTAATCCATCTAAATCAGATTTTAATTTAAAAGCTCGCTGATCTCTATTTATTTTTGCTACAATTTTATCGGCTGGTAATCCAAGAATATTGGCTATCTTTTCAGCGGTTAATGAAATATCCCTTACTTGGCTTGGAAAAATGATAAGACTAAAGTGTTGTGCCGTATTGGTTAGTGAATAACCATTCCGATCAATAATTTCGCCTCGTGAGACTTCCATTGGCACTTCCTGAACCCGCCCACTTAGACTTTGTACCGTAAGCAGCGGTCCATTAATAATTTGGAGATAAAACAGCCGACCAGCCAATAGACAGCCGAGAAAGATAAAAACCAGCATTAATTTATAAATACGCATAAGATTAAATGCCACACTATCACCTCTTGGTTATAGTATGGCATTCTGTGGAAATTTTAATAACTTTAGTTACACTTCTCGTTTACATATTCAAAAGGAATATCTAAGTGACTGATGATATTATGAACTTCCCCGAGGGTATCAGGGGTAGTTCTAATAATCACTACCGCTTCATTGCGATCCACGGTACTGACCGTGCCTAGATATTCATACCCTTCCATAATTCTATTAATATAATGTACATGCTTAGGATTAATCCGCAGATGAATGGCTTCACTCATACTATTTTACCTTCCTTCTCAGCATCGAAAAGTTGTCTACCGGATTCTTCATTGGCATGACGATCAATTGTTGAGGATGAGGTGCAACGTCAATTGAGTTGCCGTCTAAATCTGACATAGCCTCAATTCGTTGTATAAAGGTAGGCCCTTCCGGCTGAACAATCTCGATTTCTTGACCAACTTTCATATTATTGCGCTGTTCAACAACAGCAGTTTTATTTGCGGCATCATAGGATTTTACCAATCCAATAAAATCATGGGTTTGGGTATAAGAAGAAGTTCCGTAAATTTGATCCTCATGAGTTGTGTGATTAAAATAAAACCCTGTCGTATATTCTCGGTGTGATCCCTTATTTAATTCTTCCAACCACTCTGGCTTAATAGAAAAATCGTGGGGATTTGCAAAATAAGCGTCAATTGCTTGCCGATAAACTTTAACAACTGTTGCAACATAATGAACGCTTTTCATCCTTCCTTCAATTTTAAAACTGTTAATCCCACTCTCAATAAGCTGAGAAATATGAGGCAATAGACATAAGTCTTTAGAATTAAATATATACGTCCCACGTTCATCTTCCATAACAGGTATATATTGATTTGGCCTTTTCTCTTCAACAAGATGGTATTTCCAGCGGCAAGACTGTGCACATTCGCCTCTGTTAGCATCTCTGCCAGTAAAATAATTACTCATTAGGCAACGACCGGAATAAGATATGCACATTGCACCATGAACAAAGGCTTCCAGTTCAACATCCACTTTCTGGCGAATAATTTCAATATCTTTTAATGATAATTCTCTTGCCAATACGACTCGCTCAGCACCCATATCCTGCCAGCATAATACCGAGGACCAATTTGTATTATTGGCTTGGGTACTTATATGCAAGGGTAGCTCAGGAACAACATTTCGCGCTATGCGATATACTCCCAAATCTGCAATAATCAGAGCATCTGCACCAGCATCACGTAAATAAGTTAGATATTCCGGTAATCCGATCAAATCTTCGTTGTGCGGAAATATATTCACAGTGATGTAGGCTTTTTTATGCAAACTATGAGCAAATTCAATGCCCTCTTTAAGTTCCTCATCACTAAAATTATCACTAAAAGCCCTTAAGCCAAAAGCCTTGCCGCCCATAAAAACTGCATCGGCCCCATAAAGCAACGCCATTTTCAGTTTTTCAAGATTACCTGCTGGAGCTAATAATTCGGGTTTATTCACTTTTCTTCCCCCTATAGTAAGAAATAGCTACTCCATCCCCAACTCTATGCAAATGAGTGTTAAAACTTGGATGATCAGTAACATAACTAAGATATTCACGTAACCGCTTCACAATAGTTTTATATCGGCGCGGCGGTGCCTCATTACTTTCAACATAGCCACGAAATAAAACATTGTCTGCAATAACGACGGAATGCTGCGATAATTTATCTTCGATTTTTTTAAAGTAATCCAGATACTGCCCTTTGGCTGCATCGATAAATACCAAATCAAACGGGCCAGTTAATTGCGGTAAGATACTTCCCGCATCACCTGCAATGATCTGAACTTTATTTTCAGCACCAGCTTTTGCAATAAATGCCTTGGCAATCTCGACTCGTTCATTATCAAGTTCTATAGAAACAACATTGGCATCACTGGGCATATGCTCAATAAACTTTAACGTCGAATAGCCAATGGCTGTACCAATTTCAAGAATAGACAGGGGCTTGCTGCTTGATACGATTTGTACAAGCAGACTAGCCCCTTCGAAGCTTATAATCGGCACATGATTAATTTCAGCATAATCCTGGATTTCACGAAATAATGAAGCTTCTATTTGCATTATTTTTGCACCTGCTCAATTGCTGTTAAGTGTTCTTCATAGGTTTTACTAAAATGGTGATGTCCCTGCTTATCCGCTACAAAGTATAAATAATCTGTATCGGTCGAATAAAGGACGGCATTGATTGAAGCCAGCCCTGGATTAGCAATTGGTCCTGGCGGCAAACCGCTGTGCTGGTAGGTATTATAGGCAGACTCAATTTCTGTATCCTGAATGCTAAGCTCCGGCTTAGGATAACCCAATATATACTGAATCGTAGCACATGATTGCAGTGGCATACTATGTTTCAACCGATTCAAGAAAACACCTGCAATAATCGGACGATCACTGTCAATACGCGCTTCTTTTTCCACCAAGGAAGCTAGTACAATCACTTCCCGATTGGAAAGTCCTATTTGCTCTGCTCTTTCTCGCATTTCTTGACTAAACCTTTTATCAAATTCAGTGACCATCATCGTTAATAGTTCCTCTTCCGAAGCGCCACTGGCAATTTCATAGGTATCGGGGAATATATATCCTTCTACTGGATAGACAGTTGACGAATTAGCTGTCATATAAGCATATGGAATAAAATTCCTAGCCAGCTTTTTAAACTTATCCGGATCGCCAAGCTGTTTTTCTTTTATTAAAAGTGCGATCTGATCAACGGTATAGCCTTCTGGAATTGTTATTTGTTTCTGAGCAGTCTCACCTTTAGCCAGTTTATCTACAATCTGCATCACTGACATATCTTTTGTAAAACTATAATCACCAGCTTTTAACTTACTATCTAAGCCATGAATCTTAGAAACAATTCGAAATGCCAGGACATTCTTAATTAAACTCTGCTCATAGAGAAGATTGCCAATAGTATCTGCTGTCATGCCAGATTTTATCGAAACATAGGTTATATCCTTTGATGCTGAATTAACAGGCTTAGCTAAACCATATACGAAGCTTCCAAATAATATGGCAATAACTCCCACCAATAAAATCCATTTTGTTGCTATTTTTTGCGGAATCGTAATCATTCATTTCACCTCTCTTACCGCCATCTACTCAATGTTTACAATAATGTGTTAAATTCGTTCCTCTATTATACACAAAAAGACAAAAAAAATGAAGCCTATTCGGCTTCATCCTCTTCTTCTTCTTCCATTAATTCTTCATAAGCCTCACGAACCTGCTCAAATTCCTCGTCAGTAGGATCTACATATACCTCTTCTCCGCTTTCATCAACATCAATTCGGGCTATGTATACATCCTCTTCATGGCCGGCTTCGCATCCGCAGCCACACTCAGCATCATCAATTGATACCAGAATGGCATAACGTTTTTCTCCGATAGGAATAATCAATTCTTCACGGTAGTAGTATTCGTTACCTTCTTCATCGGTCATGACAACAACAAGATCCTCGTCCAATTCTTCGATGTTATCTTTTTCATTATCAGCCATTGTTTTCACCTCATCATTATTGTACTGTAATTTTATCTTAGAAAACTTTTACTGTCAAGGAAGTTATTGGTTAGGTAGACTATCAAGGTAGCCTTGCAAAATAAAAACAGCTGCCATCTTATCGATAACCTTACGACGTTTAGCTCGGCTAACATCAGCCGCAATTAAAGATTTTTCCGCCGCTACAGTGGATAAACGCTCATCCCAATGTTTAATCGTAATATTAGGGATAGCTGTTGTTAGCTCTGACGAAAATTGCTGAACTAGTTCGCCGCGAGGACCAATAGTTCCGTTCATATTTTTGGGCAAGCCAACTACGATAGTTTCGGCAGAGTACTCTGTGATTAATTGTTGTAGCCTGGCAAAATCTCTTTCTAGGCTAGTACGTCGTATGACTTCAACACCTTGCGCAGTAAACAACAATTCATCACTTACCGCTACCCCAATTGTTTTATCCCCGACATCAAGTGCTAGTATGCGCATTTTCCCTCCAAAATAATCCGCCTATCTGAATATAAAATCACCCCTGCGTTAGGCCTTTAGATACAAAACAGCCTAACTCGCAAGGGCAGATTGCTTTCAAGATTCATATAAATCCGTTTTCCAAAGTGTTCCGAAATCATAGTTATTTATTTTTTAAATACGCACGAACTAATTCCTCTAAGAGTTCATCGCGCTCAAGCTTGCGTATTAGACCTCGGGCATTATTATGGCTGGTAATATAAGTGGGATCCCCTGACAAAAGATAGCCAACCAGTTGATTAATAGGATTATATCCTTTATCTCTTAATGATTGACAAACCTTGCCTATAATAACTGCCGCGTCATTCGTATCTTCGTTTTCAACACTAAACATCATTGTTTCTTCTAAATTGGGCATTGAGCATCCTCCTCCCATCATATTATTGACTTATTTATACCATTATATTCTACTTAGGCTATATATTTCCTGTTATTTTATATTATATCCAAAGGGTGGGCATAAGCCCACCCTTTTTTCACCTGTTTGAGATAAACATAACGATTTCATAACACTTATAAAACTTATTTGACCTGCTGCGTGATGACATCAAAAGCCGCACTTAAGGCTGGTGCTATCATGCCAGGTTGCTTACCGCCAGCTTGAGCCATATCAGGACGACCGCCGCCGCCGCCGCCAGCCACCCGTGCTGCCTCCTTGACAAGATTGCCAGCATGAATGCCTTTTGCAACAGCTTCTTTAGTTGCCATAGCGACAAAATTAACTTTATCACTGCTTACAGTTGCTGCCAATATCACAACACCACAAGTCAATTTATCACGAACCAGGTCAGCTGCTGCTCGTAAACCATCAATGTCACTAGCATTAACTATTCCAGTTATGACTTGAACTCCATTCACTTCTTGCATAGAGTCAAATAGCTTTTGAACTTCAAGCTTTGCTAGCTTAGTGTTTGTAGCGTTTAAATGATTCTCTAAGTCCTTTACATGATTCATAAGACTTTCTAAACGATTTACAATCTCTTCTGGACGTGCTTTAACAATACCAGCAGCTTCAAGCAATAATTTTTCCCGATCATTTAAATAATTGATAGCACCATTACCAGTAACAGCCTCAATTCTTCTTACTCCTGAAGCGACTCCTGATTCACTAACAATTTTAAATAATCCAATCTCTGCAGTATTTGCAACATGAATACCACCACAAAGTTCCTTACTGCATTCATCAACACAAACAACCCGTACAATATCACCGTATTTTTCACCAAATAAAGCCATTGCACCCATTTCCTTGGCTTCATCCTGAGTGGTCTCCAGAATATCAACCAGGATATTTTTATAAATAATATCATTTACATACTGCTCAATCTCGTTTAACTCCTCAGCAGTTACAGCAGAGAAATGAGAAAAATCAAACCGCAGCCGCTCTGGTCCAACAAAAGACCCAGCTTGGTTAACATGCGCTCCCAAGACATTCTTCAAGGCCGCATGCAGTAAGTGCGTCGCCGTATGATTACGGGCAGTTGCTGTTCGCCGTGTCAAGTCTGGCGCTAATAGGACAGCTTCCCCCACCTTCAATGTACCCTCTTGCACAAATCCAAGATGATAAATAGTGCCATTAGGCAATTTTTTAGCAGTTGTAACCGCCATCTTTCCTAACGGGCCTTCAATCCAGCCGCTATCACCCAGTTGACCGCCGCCTTCTGCATAAAATGAAGTAGCATCCAAAATAATAGCTGCCTCATCACCATCGTGAGCTTCATCAACCAATTGCCCGTCTTTCCACATGCGGACAACAGTGGCTTGTTTGGCGTTAACATCATAACGCAGTTGCTCAGTTACAATACCTGTCAAATCCGGTATTGCAACTCTTTGATTCTCCTGTCGAGCAGCTCTTGCACGCTCACGCTGTTCATTCATTGCCTGATCAAAAGCAAGCTTATCTAATTCCATGTCATGCTCAGACAAAATTTCAGCAGTTAATTCCCAAGGGAAACCGAAAGTATCGTACAATTTAAATGCTGCTGCCCCAGCAAGAATTTTCTGATTTTCCTGTGCGAGTTCTTTAATCAGCTTATTAAGAAGTTCAATTCCTTGTGCAAGTGTTGCTTGGAATCTTTCCTCTTCTTGCTGAACAACTTTTTTAATATATTCTTGCTTCTCAATCAAATCGGAATAGGCTTCAGCAAAAATATTGACAACCACATCGACCGCGTTCACTAAGAACGTTTTTTCAATGCCTAGTAATCGTCCATGGCGTATTGCTCTCCGAATGATTCGTCTTAAGACATAGCCACGACCTTCATTGGACGGTAATATGCCATCAGAGATCATGATCGTCATACTTCGGGCATGATCGGCAATTACTTTAAGCGAAACGTCAGTTTTATTATTAACTTGTCCATAGCTCACTTTTGCTACATCAGCAGCGTATTCAATAATAGGATATAATAAATCAGTTTCAAAGTTAGACTTCTTGTTTTGCAGCACTGATGCAATTCGTTCAAGACCAGCACCAGTATCAATATTCTTTTTAGCTAACGGTTTATAGTTGCCCTCTTCATCCCGGTCAAATTGCGTAAACACCAAATTCCAAATTTCCAGGTAACGGTCGCAATCACAACCAATAGCACATTCCGATGATCCACATCCGCGTTCTTCACCTAAATCGACATAGATCTCTGAGCAAGGTCCACAGGGTCCAGGACCTATTTCCCAAAAATTATCTTCCATTTTTACAATACGAGAAGGCGAAACTCCGATTTCTTTTTCCCATATCTCATAAGCTTCATCGTCGGTTGGATGAATAGTCACCCATAATTTCTCAACCGGTATTTCCAAATGTTTAGTAATAAATTCCCACGCCCAAGCAATCGCTTCTCGTTTAAAGTAATCACCAAACGAAAAATTTCCTAACATCTCAAAAAAAGTATGATGGCGAGCAGTCCGTCCGACATTTTCAATATCGCCAGTTCTAACGCATTTCTGGCTTGTTGAAATACGCGGATGAGGCGGCTTTAATTTTCCGGTAAAATAGGGCTTGAACGGAGCCATCCCAGCACCAATCATTAACAACGTAGGATCGTTTTCTGGAACTAGTGAATAACTTGGTAAAATTAGATGATCTTTACTAGCAAAAAATTGCAAAAATTTTTGGCGTAGTTGGTTTCCAGACATGTAAATCAAAATTATCAACCTCCACTAAGGTTTAGGCCATTCTTTTGAGCATTATACATAAATTATCTTTGAATGTCAATAATTGGCGATTACACTAACAATTTAATTACATGGCGCACTAGCACTTTCCCAATTGCAGCCAAAGGTACTCCAATGAGCATACCAACAAGACCGCCTAATTCTCCACCAATAAAAACAAAAAAAATTACGGATAACGGATGCAAGCCTACGCTTTCACCTAATATCTTAGGTTGAATGATTGTGCCTTCCAACTGGTGTACCAATAAGAACAAAACAGCGACTTTCAGGGCTAATAGTGGAGAGTAAAGCAATGCCATCATGACTGCAGGTGCAGCCCCAATGACAGCACCAAAATAAGGAATGACATCTAATACTCCCGCTAAAATTCCAATGAGTAACGCGTACCTTAAATCTAAAAGGTAAAGACCAATACTAACTAAAACTCCCACAATAACCGCGATAAGAATTTGTCCACGAATTACTCCATTAAGTATTTTATTAATATCCTTAAAAATAGAAATTATTTCAGGACGCCACCGGCCAGGTAGCAATGATAATAATTCTTCTTTAATGAGATACCAATCATGTAATAAATAAAAAGCCAATACAGGGCTAATAACCAAACCAATAATATGGCTTAATGTATTTACAATGCCCTGCGCAACAGAAGTGACAAACACTTGCATCTCATTCTCAACTTTAACAACTGTTTGATCAAGTGCAACCCTCATAGAAAAGGGCAGGCCTGAGTTCTGGTACTGATTTTGAATCATTTGGATCAATTCTTCAACCTTATTGGCCATCTGGGGCAGCTCAGCACCAAAACTCTCGAGCTCATGCACTAGCATAGGAATAAATTGACTTCCACCGCCAATAAGGATACTAAATAAAATAAGATATACTAAAACAATTGCCCAACACCGTTTTATCCCTTTATTTTCCAAAAAACAAACCGCCGGATTTAACAGGTACGCCAAAAATAAGCCAATGATAAATGGATAAAGCCCATTGCGAACAAGCCAAATAAAATAACTGCCGATAATTAGAAAAGCGACGATTATCGTTAATCGGACATGCTTTTTAGTTAATATCACTTGAACACCTCAACGAATAATTTTTAGCTTCTAATAGTATTCTGTGCAAAAAAAGAAGACCTTATCGGTCTTCCCTGATATTAATCCAATTTTTTCATGATACGGCGACGGGCACGCCGCGCTTCACGCATGAGTCCTTCAGTTGTAGATACCACAGCTTCTGCACTGCGTTCCGCCAACGGCTTTTTCATTGGCTTTTGCTGAGCCTTTGTCATTGGGCCGATGATGGCACCTACTACCGTTCCTACAACACCACCCCAAAGCAATCCCTGTAAAAATCTGCGCATCATGTCACCCCTTTATCTCTTTATAATCTTTAGATTAATTCTGATTTGCTGCAGCCTCAAGTTGGTCAGAATAAAGTGTTAATGTTCCATCATCCAGAACGCTATAAATCTTTACATCCTGCCCTTTCATGATAAACTCTACACAACATTCCCAACAATAATACTGCTCAACTCCAACTTTACCAATACCACGTTCCCCGCATACAGGACAAGTCAGCATCTGTTCCACCTCACACACTATGATAACTCTGTTTCGGTATGAAGAAGTTTGGCCATTGATTCAGGAACTATGACTTTATCCTGTCCAACAATTTGTGCCTGTGGTAATGGCAGACTCATACGACCATAAAGTAAATCAGTCAACACACCATCAGATACATGATAAGCCTTAATTTCTCCAGTAACGGACTCAAAACCAAGATCCACTAACGCACCTAGTTGAAGGCCACTTTCGGTGAAAATATGCTTATCAAGTAACTCATTCAAACGATAAACCTTGCTATCTGATGATATAAATTCACTTACACCTTGTATGACCTCTGCATCTCTAACCATTACCGCATCGCGACCTATGCTGTGTAAATTATTAAATGCAATCCCTTGTTCGCTCGTGAACCAATTTGCGTTAGCAATAATAATACCACGCACCGATGCCTGATCAATATCAACGATCACTTCTTGTACCTCGCCAATCTGTGTGCCATTTTTGGTTTCCAGCACTGGCAGGCCAAGTAAATCTCTGATTTTTTGCATAAGCGGCCTCCAACAGATTGTAGTATTATTTATGCCCCAAGTAAGTTCGTTTTATAACCAAATTTAATGCTCCGATTAAATATTTCAAGAAATCGCAGTGAAGTTATTTGATCGCCTTGGTAATGATCCCACCACCAACGACGATATCATCTTCATAAAATACAACCGATTGTCCAGGAGTAATCGCTCGCTGCGGTTGACTAAACTTCACATGAACTTGGTCATCACCAATAGGAGTCACGATAGCTTCAGATTCCTTAGCACTATAACGGATTTTAGCTGAAACAACCATAGGCTTTGTCAATTTATCTACTGTAATAAAGTTAAGATCATGAGCAATTAATTCACTTCCGAAAACATCCTCATTAGAACCTACAACGACTTTGTTAGCATCGCGGTCAAGAGCAACAACATACATAGGTTTGCCAGCAGCAATCCCCAGTCCCTTGCGTTGTCCAACAGTATATAACGGCAATCCTTTATGACGCCCTAATACAACTCCATTTGTATCAACAATATTACCAGGCTTCAAGGCTTTAGGCGCCCTCTCTTCCAGGAAGCTTTTATAATCATCATCAGGTACAAAACAGATTTCCTGGCTATCAGGTTTATTGGCAACAGATAAACCAAATTCCGCCGCCATAGCCCTGGTCTGAACCTTGGTATAAACACCTAACGGCATCATGAAATGCTGTAACGTCGCTTGATTAAGGTGATACAACGCATACGACTGATCTTTTGCCGTATCAATTCCTTTACGCAGCAGATAGCGTTTATTACGCTCATCATAGTCAATTCTGGCATAATGTCCTGTAGCCACAAATTGAGCACCCAGCCCCAAAGATTTCTGTAACAATCCCTCAAATTTGACATAACGATTACAGGCAATACACGGATTAGGTGTTTGTCCCTTGGAATATTCATCAATAAAATAATTGACAACTGTTTCATTAAACATTTGCCGAAAATTTAGTACATAATAAGGAATACCAATTTTTTCTGCAACTCTTCTGGCATCATCTACTGCTGATAACGAACAGCAGCCGCGATCGTCAGTATCATCCATCTGAGCGGTATTATCCCATATCTGCATGGTTACACCGATAACATCATAGCCCTGACGCACAAGAAGGGCGGCAGTTAAAGAACTGTCCACCCCTCCGCTCATGGCTACAACCACTCTGGGTTTAGCGCACATGATATAATCACTTTCCTTCTTTTTTGCTAATATAATCTTTAATTGCTTCATGTAAAGCATCAGCAGCCAGATTAGAACAGTGCATTTTAGCTGGCGGCAATCCACCAAGCGCCTCAGCGACAGCTTGGTTGGATATTTGAAGGGCTTCTTCCAAATTTTTTCCTTTAACCAATTCAGTCACCATACTGCTTGTTGCAATTGCTGCACCACAGCCGAAAGTCTTAAACTTAACATCTTTAATAATATTATCTTCAACTTGCAAATAAATTCTCATGATGTCGCCACATTTTGCATTGCCGACTTCGCCGACACCGCTAGCTTCTTTAATTTCACCAACATTTCGAGGATTGGTGAAATGATCCATTACTTTTTCAGTATACATACTTAAATTCCCCTCTCAATTAGTGCTTATGACAGTGACTGCAAGGATTGCTCTCAGCCATAGTACTAGAATTACTGAGTGGTGACATGCTACGCAAGCGCTCAATAATTTCAGGTAATACAGTGAGGCAATAATCGATATCTTCTTCTGTATTGCCGCGGCCCAAACTTATCCTCAGTGACCCATGAGCAACCTCATGAGTAAGTCCCATTGCCAGGAGAACATGAGACGGATCAAGTGAGCCGGAAGTACAGGCTGAACCACTGGATGCGGCAATACCCTTTAAATCAAGATTTAACAATAACGATTCACCTTCAACAAACCTAAAGCTAAAATTAACATTGCCTGGCATACGAAGAGTTGGGTGACCATTGAGCTTAATATCAGAAATTTTTTCTTGTATACCAGCCATAAGCTTTTCTTTCAACGCTGTGATATGAGCAACTTTCTTTGACATATCACGCTTTGCAATCTCAGCCGCTTTCCCTAACCCAATGATGCCTGGAACATTCTCAGTCCCTGGTCGCAAGCTGCGTTCTTGCCCGCCCCCTTGCTGTAAGGCCTCAATCCGCACTCCACGTCGTGCATACAAAGCTCCAATTCCTTTAGGTCCGTGGAATTTATGACCCGACAAGGTAAGTAAATCAATATTTAATTCTTTTACGTCTATTGGATAGTTTCCAACCGCTTGAACGGCATCTGTATGAAAATATATGCCTTTTTCTTTGGCAATCTCACCAATCTCTTTAATTGGTTGAATAGTGCCAACCTCATTATTGGCAAACATAACACTAATAAGGACTGTTTTATCGGTAATGGCATTACGAACATCTTCTACTCTTACACGGGCATTCTCATCAACGGGTAAATAAGTAATAGTAAAACCTTGTTTTTCTAAGTATTCACAGGTATGCAAGATGGCATGATGCTCAATAGCTGTTGTAATAATGTGATTGCCTTTTTTACGATTTGCTAATGCTACCCCTTTTAAAGCAATATTATCTGCTTCTGTCCCACCGCTTGTAAAGAAAATTTCATTGGCATTTGCACCAAGTAATGCTGCTACATGACCACGAGCTTCATCGACTGCTTTGCGGACTTCTCGCCCAAAAGAATGAATACTTGAAGGATTACCAAATTTTTCAGTCATATACTCAAGCATTAGTTTTGCTACATCATCATCAACAGGTGTAGTAGCTGAGTGATCGAAATAAATTCGTTTCATTTACTATTCATCTCCTTGTTCTTTATCTTCACGGCATAAATCTGCGAGAGAAATTGAATTTAATACATTATTTATACTGTCACGTACTTTTGCCCATACGCCTCTGGTTACACAAGCGCCAGCTCGTTCACAGTAGGTGTTAACAATATCATCAGTAAGCAAACAATCTACAGGGGCAATTGGGCCTTCCATGATGGTGATAATATCACCTACAGTAATTTTTGCAGGATCCTTAGTTAGCGTATACCCTCCTTGCGAGCCTCTAAGACTCTTCACATAACCAGCTTTACGCAAAGTACCCATTAACTGTTCAAGATAATGCTCTGAAATACCCTGTCGCAGTGCAACACTTTTTAATGATATTGGACCTTGTCCATAATGCAACGCTAAGTCATACATGGCCGCAACCCCGTATCGTCCTTTTGTTGACAATTTCAATAAAATCTCTCCTGCTTTCCCGAGTAAAATGATAGGTTTTGTTGAGTATTAATATACCAGAAAAATTTGGTGTTGTCAAAAACAATATCACACTTTATTTTGAGTTATCAATCCGCATATTATGCTCTATCAAACTGGCAAAAAACAACTAATAGCGAGATGGCCAGAGTTTGTGTAAACGCGCTTTTATTCCTGCTTCCGTTCCATTATCAGTCGGTTGATAATAAACAGTTTCTCGCAATTTCTCTGGCCTATAATGTTGTTGAACAAAATTTCCAGAAAAATTATGAGGGTAAATATAATCTACACCGTGGCCAAACTTAGCAGCACCTGAATAACTTGCATCACGTAAATGAACAGGGATATTACCACAATCTTTTTGGTTGATGTCAGATTGAGCTGCGTTGATTCCCATATAAGCAGCATTGCTTTTTGGCGCACCAGCCAAATAAGTAACCGCTTGTGCAAGTGGAATTCGGGCTTCCGGCAAACCTAAAAATTGAGCGGCATTTGCTGCCGCCATTGCAATAACCAACGCTTGAGGATCGGCATTGCCAATATCCTCAGCTGCGCAAATTACAATTCTTCGAGCAATAAAATTTATATCCTCGCCAGCTGCTAACATCCGTGCCAAGTAATGAAGTGCGGCATCTGGATCTGAGCCACGCATACTTTTTATGAAAGCAGAAACCGCATCATAGTGATTATCACCTTGTTTGTCATAGCGCTGCATCCTCTCACCGACAATTGCATGAATGGTTTCAATGGTTAGCTTCTTTTCAACTGTTGCCTCAACCATAGCTGCAGCTTGTTCTAAAATATTCAATGCAATTCGAGCATCACCATTGGCAACAATATAGATAATCTCAAAAATAGATTCTTCAAAAGACAACCCTTTTAGACCTAGCCCATGCTCACAATCAGCAATGGCTCGTTTAAGAATTTTTGTCACTGCATCTTGACCTAAAGAATTTAGCCTTACAACCCTCATTCTCGACAAGAGCGGTGAGTTAACCGAAAAGTATGGATTCTCGGTAGTTGCACCAATTAGAATGACCCTTCCATCTTCCACATAAGGTAATAAAACATCTTGTTGGCTCTTATTAAACCGATGGATCTCATCAATAAATAAAATGGTTCGGCGCTGTTCTAAACGCAGGCGATCTTTAGCAGCCTCAACAATTTTGCGGACATCGGAAATTCCAGCAGCAACTGCGTTAAGTTTTTCAAACTTACTGTTTGTCGTATTCGCAATAATTTCAGCTAAAGTTGTTTTTCCTGTCCCAGGCGGACCAAATAGAATCATAGAGGGTACTCTATCAGCATCAATCATTCGCCGTAAGAACTTCTCCGCTCCGGTGATTTCTTCTTGTCCAATATAATCATCTAATCTCTTCGGTCTCATTCTAGTTGCCAAAGGAGCATTTGTTTCAATTAAAGCCTGACTGGCATGGGAGAATAAATCCATATGATCACCCTTTTACAATCTGTGATAATGCCTGAATGGTGTGATTAACATCAGATCTTGTGATACCAAAGTGAGTCACAAAGCGCACTGTATATTCACCAAAGGCATTGGCCTTAATACCATAAGTACTTAATGTCTGCAGCATTCTATCAGCGTTTATCCCCAAAGATTCTATCCCGAAGATTACGATATTAGTCTTAACCGTATCAAGATCAATATTCAATCCCAAATTAGCGATAGCATCTGCCAAAATTTTTGCATGCTGATGATCTTCCTCCAGTCTATCCACTTGCGTTTCTAAACTGACTAAAGCTGCTGCGGCAATGATACCAGCTTGCCGCATTCCACCGCCAAGCATTTTACGGTAACGACGCGCCTGTTTAATAAACTCTGCTGGTCCAACTAAAAGTGATCCCACTGGGGCTCCAAGTCCTTTAGATAAGCATAAGCTAATCGTGTCACTATATTGGGCTAGTTCAGCTACAGGTTTTTTTTGGGCAACAGCTGCATTAAATAACCTGGCTCCATCAATATGTAGTGGAATATTCCTCGTCTGCGATAATGTGTGTATTGTTTTTAATTCAGGAATGCTATAATAAGTACCCCCGGCCCGATTATGAGTATTCTCCAGACAAATCAGGCTAGTTTTCGGTAAATGAATATCGACTGGCCGAATAGCTTGCTCAATGGCATCTACAGATAGAATGCCTCTCTGTCCTACTAAGGTACGAGCCTGAACTCCAGCAAGATACGCCAATCCGCCGACTTCGTAGTAAAAGATATGGGAATTGGCTTCACAAATAATTTCATCCCCTCTTTGGGTATGAGTCATCACAGCCAGTTGATTCCCCATAGTACCACTGGCAACAAATAGCGCAGCTTCTTTTCCGGTTATTTCAGCCCCTAAGTTTTCTAAACGTAAAACGGTGGGATCCTCGCCATACACATCATCACCAACCTCAGCCTGATACATGGCTAAGCGCATTGCTGAAGTAGGCTGTGTTACGGTGTCACTACGTAAATCTATTAATCTCATAAGATAAAACTCCTTATCGAATATAATTCTATTCATAAACTAGAAGTAGTTGCAAAACCACACTGGAAAGATGATTACGCTCAGCAAAACTAAACGAATATTTTATTTCGTGACAAAAGCAGCAAATTCCTGGCATATAAAAAAACACTAACTAAAAAAGTTAGTGTTTTTAAGATATTTCCCGACACTCCCCGCTATGCCGTTCTGTCGTTGTTTTGAACCTGCCTCGGCAGGTGGGTGCCCTCCTGTTTACTCATGGGTTTCCCATAAAGGGCCTACACGCCATAAACAGAGCCCAGGCTCCCAATGTTGAAGTGTTGGCTCAAAACATATCGGCATTACACGCACACAGTAGGGTCACAGCGAATGCTATCTTCATATTCAATATTATCAGATTAATCAAACAAATGCAAGTAAGGCAATAATAGAACATTTTTCCAGCATACCATAAGATCTAAACCATTCATGCAATGCATCCAATCTAATTCGAAGGATTTATAAAAAAATTCAGTGGAGTTTCCTCCACTGAATTTGGCCCAACTATTGTTTCTTAACAACAGCGGTTGGTTTTATATGCAGCTCTTTTAATTGCTGATTTGATACTTCAGACGGAGCTTGAGTCATAATATCAGTAGCACTCTGAGTTTTAGGGAACGCAATGACATCACGAATTGAATTACGCTTAGCCATAAGCATGACCAGACGATCCAAACCAAATGCAATACCACCATGAGGAGGTGTTCCATATTCAAAAGCATCCAACAAATAACCAAACTTCGCTTTTGCTTCTTCATCAGAAAGCCCAATAGCTTTAAAAACTCGCTCTTGCAATTCGCGGTTGTAAATTCGGATACTGCCGCCACCAATTTCAGTTCCGTTAAGAACCATATCATAAGCTTTAGCTTTAATTCTGCCTGGATCACTTTCCAAAAACTCAATGTCTTCATCACGTGGTGATGTAAATGGATGATGCATCGCTACCCAGCGTTTACCTTCTTCATCGTATTCAAACATTGGGAAATCAACTACCCATAAAAATGACAGTTTATCTGGATCAATCAAATTCAGACGACGACCCATTTCAAGGCGCAGTTGACCTAAAGCCTGAGCAACAACACCAGGCTTATCAGCAATAATCAGAATCAAGTCACCAGCCTCAGCCTGAGTAGCTGCAGTTATTTTCCCGATAATGTCTTCTGAGAAAAATTTGGTTATTGGAGATTTTATTCCTTCAGCAGTATAACAAATCCAAGCTAATCCCTTAGCGCCATAGTTTGATACATAATCGACTAACCCATCTAATTCGCGCCTTGGAACATTAGCATAACCTTTTACATTAATTGCTTTTACTTCGCCGCCTGTTTGTAATACTGATTCAAACACTTTAAAATCGGATCCTTTAACAGCTTCAGATAAGTTGACAAGCTGCATATCGAAACGAAGATCAGGTTTATCAGATCCATATTTATCCATAGCCTCTGCATAGCTTAGACGCATAAATGGCTGCTTAATGTCAGCGCCAATAGACTCTTTGAACATTTCTACTGTCAATTCTTCCATCATATTAAGAATTTCTTCACGATCAATAAATGACATTTCTATATCAAGCTGCGTAAATTCAGGTTGACGATCAGCTCGTAAATCCTCATCACGGAAGCATCTTACAATTTGGAAATAACGCTCCAAGCCTGAAACCATTAAGATTTGCTTGAAAAGCTGCGGCGATTGTGGCAAAGCAAAAAACTTTCCTGGGTTAACACGGCTAGGCACCAAATAATCTCTGGCACCTTCAGGACTGCTCTTTGTCAGCATCGGCGTTTCAACTTCGATAAAATTATTCCGATCAAAAAAGTCTCGCATAATTTTAGTTACACGGTGTCTTAACATCAGATTACGCTGCATCTCAGGGCGGCGTAAATCAAGATAGCGATATTTTAACCGTAAAGTCTCATCCACATCGATGTTATCTTGAATATAAAAAGGCGGCGTTTTTGCTTTATTTAGGATTCGCAGTTCAACGCAATAAACTTCAATATGTCCGGTAGGCATATTAATGTTCACCGTCTCATCAGCTCTTAATTTAACTGTACCTCTTACAGCGATAACAAACTCTGTTCGTAAGGATTCAGCTTTGATAAATGCATTCTTATCCATTTCCGAAGAAAAAACTACTTGTACCAATCCTGATCGATCTCGCAGATCAACAAATATTAAACCGCCATGATCGCGGCGTCTTGCTACCCAGCCGCATAAAACAACTTCTTGCTCAGCGTGCTGACCTGTGATAGTACCACACGCATGTGTTCTTTCTAAACCTACTAATGTATCCATTATTAATCTTTCACCTCAGTATCCAACTTGTTCAACAATACATCTACATTGATCTGCTGCTGTTCACCAGTACCCATATTTTTCAAAACAGCATTGCCTGTTGCGACTTCATCATCACCAATAATTATCGCAAATTTTGCTGAAAATTTATTGGCAAGTTTCATTTGAGCTTTAAGGCTGCGGTCCATAAAATCCATATCAGCTGTATATCCGTTTTTGCGTAAATCGCATAGTATTTTAAAAGCTGCTGCTTGTGCTTTTTCTCCCAGCGAAATGACAAAGACATCAAGTTTATTAATCAGTTCAGGTAACAGCTGCTGTTTTTCTAACGCTAACAGCACGCGTTCCATGCCTATTGCAAAGCCAATTCCAGGTGTAGGCTGACCGCCACATTCAGCAATTAATCCGTCATACCTTCCACCACCGCATACGGCGCTTTGTGATCCTAACGGAGCATACTGAATTTCAAATGCAGTCTTAGTATAATAGTCTAGCCCACGCACTAAACGTGGATTTAACTTAAATTCAATATTAGCTGCAGTTAATAAAACCTTTAATTGATTAAAATGAGTTTCACATTCACCACATAAGCAATCCACTACTTGTGGCGCCCCTTGTGACAACTCGGTACAAGTTTCTTGTTTACAATCTAATATCCGCATCGGATTGCGGTCATAACGAGATTGACAATCTTTACACAAATCGGGCAATTTATCACGCAAAAATTCCTGCAGTATAGCACGATATTTGGGGCGGCACTCCGGGCACCCAACTGAGTTCAACTGCAGTACTAAATCGTTTAATCCTAATTGCTGTAAAAATTGAGTAGCTAATATAATGATCTCGGCATCAATAGCTGGACCTTTTGCACCAATAGCCTCTACACCAAATTGATGAAACTGACGGAATCGCCCTGCCTGAGGGCGATCATAGCGAAACATGGGTCCAATATAAAAGAGCTTCGCTGGCGGAGTATCTGTATAAAGCTTATGTTCTAAAAAAGCTCTAACCACAGCGGCTGTATTTTCTGGACGCAGCGTAATGCTTCGTCCACCGCGGTCACTAAAGGTATACATTTCCTTTTCAACAATATCCGTCGTTTCACCAATACCCCGTAAAAACAATTCGGTATGTTCAAAAACAGGAGTACGAATCTCCCGATAACCATAAAGATTACATACATCTCTAACATTTTTTTCTACATACTGCCAAAAGCCACTCGAATCTGGCAGTATATCTTTGGTCCCACGAGGACCTGTAGTCAACATAAAGAAAAATTCCCCCTTATTACGAAAACGCCTCCGCTAGCAGTTGGCAACGAACTTGAAGAGTATGATCCACCTTATTAATATATGTAAGGATATCTTTAGCATTGAAGATATTTTCAAGCGTCCAATTACTAGGTTTTACAATTTTAGTCGTTGCAGCTGGCCCAATTCCAAAGATGGTCTGGCGTTCTTCCATGACTTGAATGTTATATAAACACTCTTTCCCCGGGACCGAATAACCAGTATTCTCCAAATTACCATTCATATACTTTTGCCGATACAAATAGTAAGGTTCCATTTGCATTTTCAAAGCAAAGCCTGTTGCTATATCGAACATTTGCTGCGTCATTCGTTCATTTGGCAGAGAATGCTCAATTAAATTAGCTTTTAGCGACGAGCCTTTCTTGAGCGCTAATGTATGAATAGTTAAATTATCCGGCCTTAATTCATAAATTTGCTCCATCGTATCAGTTATACTTTTTTCGTCTTCACCTGGCAGGCCAACGATAATATCCATATTAACAACAGGAATACCAGTCTGACGAATTTTTTGGAATAAATTTATTATATCGCGTGTAGTATGCTTTCGTCCAATATGTTTTAAAGTTTTTTCCTGCATGGTCTGTGGATTAACACTGACTCGGGTGACACCAAGCCTGTGCATAGTAGCAATTTTATGTTCATCGACGCTGTCAGGCCTGCCAGCCTCAACCGTAAACTCTCTCGTGGCTGGAGTAACAAAGGCCTGATGTACCTGGCTTAACATGTCCGAGAATTGTGTTGGGCCAAGACTGGTCGGAGTACCGCCGCCGACATATACCGTCTGAACTTCTAGGTTGCATTGCTTAATCAATGCAGCAATCGCCCTAATTTCTTTATTCAGACCTTGTAAAAACCGCTCAACCTGCATGGAATCAGGCAAAACATAAGAAGGAAATGAACAATATAAGCATTTTGAAGGACAATAAGGGATTCCCACATAAACACTAACTGCATGTTTTGCACGTTCCGGCGATAATAAAAACTTTCGTTGCCTAAATGCAATATCAGTAATGAGTTCTGACTTTTTTATATCAATACCGTAATCCATAATTAGCTTTTGAGAAGTTGCTGCTTTATCTAGCCCCTTATCAATCAGCCGGTGAACAATCTTACTTGGTCTTATCCCTCGTAATATACCCCAGGGAGCTGCATGAGGGCTGCTTAGTTGTCTCATGGCAGTAAGAACATTCAGCTTTACTAGCCGTTTTATAAGGGCTAGCTCATCATTATCCAAAGAAGCAATCTGCTTAAAGGAAAGAACTTCAGTTGTACCGTTTGTCAGCTTTAGATAAATGTCTGTTGTTACACTTAACTGATCCTTGGTTTGGCTTATACGATTATTCACTAGTACGGTATGAACAGGAAGGCCTTCAAGACAGGAAACTAACGGGTTGTTTGGCTGTATGCCAAACAACTCCATTACTTGCCCAATGGCAGTCGCTATTGGATCATCATCGTCTGCCAAACAATAATAGTTAACCTTCACGATTACTCTGGCATTCTTGACAATAACCATAAAACTTTACTTGATGGTCAACTATTTTAAAATTACTTTTACGCGCTATAACATTCTCTAACGTTTCAAGCAAGTCATCTTCAAATTCTTTTACTTTTCCACAACTTAGACAAATGAGATGATGGTGATGATGTTCAGAGGTCTCCTCATTAATTTCATAACGACTGCGGCCATCACCAAAATCCATTTTTTGCAATACATCCATATCACTTAATAATTCTAAAGTCCGATAAACTGTAGCTAAACCGATCTCAGAAGACTGTTGACGGACAATATTATGAACATCCTCAGCACTTAAATGTTTACCAGGGTTATCGACAAAAGCTTGCAATACGATTTGGCGCTGGGGCGTTAACTTATATTGCCGCTCCTGAAATCGCTGCTTTAGATCACCCATATTAATAGACATAACAATCACCTATCTTTCTTCTGTAATCCATAAATGTTTTAAAAGCACTTTTAATATTGCCGATACAGGAACTGCCAACACCATTCCTGTGATCCCAAATAATTGACCACCGATTAGGAGACTTAATATTACAGTAATAGGGTGCAAATCAATAGCTTGCCCCATCACATTAGGAACAATGATGTGATTCTCAAATTGCTGGACCAGAAAATAAAACACAGCTACTTTTAACGCTAAAAACGGAGCAACTGTATAAGCAAGCAAAATCGCTGGCACTGCTCCAATAATTGGGCCAATAATGGGAATTGCTTCAGTAATTCCCGCAAGTAAACCCAACACCAGCGGATATTCAACGCCGAAACCATACATGCCGCAGAAAACAAAGAAACCAACAATAAAACTTACCACAAACTGTCCGCGAATGTAGCCACTAACTACAATGCCCATTTCTTCAATAATATTACGGGCTTTATCCCTTGTACGCTGTGAAAAAAGGAAAACAATGTTTTCTTTAATAATTTGCCAGTCCTTTAAAAAATAATAAGTAAGCACTGGTACAATAACTAATTCAATGATGCTTGATGCTAATCCGAAAATTGAATTTACAATTTTTTTAGCTAAGTCGATTGAAAAAGAACCGATACTGGACATAGTTTGATCAACAATATTAGGCAAATACCCTGCTAAAGCAATAAAATTCGCCTGGTTTTGAATATCCATTGTCATTTTCTGAATTTTTTTCATCAAGCTTGGCAAATTATTGACAAGTGTATTAAACTCACTGATAAATGGTACTAAAATAAATGTCATGACAATTGCTGCAATAATCGCAGACAAAATAAACGCTATAAAAACAGCAAGACTTCGACCAAATAGCTGCCTGGTTGGCCAGAGCCTGCGCTGGGATAAGAATGTAACCAGTGGGTTCAAAATAAACGCTAATATCACTGAGACAATCACTGGCAGATAGATGGGGGTAACTTGACTCAACAGATAGACACCTGCCAAAATCACCAGGAGTTTCAGCCAAGTGCTAATAGATTTAAACATTTCTTATCCCCCCCAATAGCATCATCACATCAGATAAATGGATTATTTGAGCGTTCCCAGGCAATTGAGGTTTCTGGTCCATGTCCTGGAAAGACCTTAGTTTCTACCGGCAACACAAGCAGTTTCTCATTAATGCTATTAACTAGTTTGCCCATTGATCCACCAGGAAAATCAGTTCTACCAACAGATTGGTAAAATAATGTATCACCGCTGAATAATGTTCCATTAGTATACAAACATATCCCCCCTGGAGTATGCCCTGGAGTATGAATGACTGTAAATTGAATAGTTCCAACTTGAATAACATCACCATCTTTTAGCAAACGGTCTGCAGGGTCCAGCACCAAGCCCCCGCCAATATACGATGATAAATTCAGATCAGAACTTGTCAACATTGCAGCATCAGCTTGATGAATCAGAACGATTGCACCTGTTGCTTGTTTTATTTTGTTATTTGCAGCAATATGATCAGCATGTCCATGAGTATTAATAATGTAAATTAGTTTGCTCTGCTCCCGGTTCAGGTAAGCCAAAATATCTTCAGCATTACCGCCTGGATCTATCACAGCAGTATGATTTGTTTCATTACAAGTTACGATATAGCAATTTGTCCCAATATGTCCTACTTGCATCTGAGTAATTTGCATGTTGAAATTCCTCCATTGCTGTTACTGACGGCTAATTAATACCAGTTGCTCCCATATTCGGAATACTGCGATATACACTGAATACATCCTTAACACGTCGTAATTTCGTCATAATATTCTCCAACTGGCTTGAATTTCCAATTTCTAAAATCATAGTGATAGTAGCAGTTTTATTCTTGTGGGTTCTGGCATTAATCGAGCTAATATTAGTTTTTGTTTCAGAAGGAATCATCATTAATTCTGATAGTATACCCGCTCGATCCACACAACTAATCTCGATCGTTACTTTATATACATTCTCGGTATTGATGTCCCAATTCACTTCAATCATTCGTTCGTATTCATCCGGCTGATTCAATATATTAGGACAATCCGCCCGGTGAACCGACACACCCCTGCCGCGAGTAATGTAACCAACAATAACATCACCAGGGATTGGATTACAGCACCGAGCTAATCGTACCATCAACCCTGACTCACCTTCAACAAGAATGCCATGACTTGATTTACGCTTACTGTTTTTAGGTTTCAGTCCAGCTAAAATCTGTGAAATATCAGGTGGTGTTGTACTACGTACCTCTTTCTTGTGAAACTCAATAAGCTTAGTCATAACTCCATGAATGGTTACACCGCCAAAACCTAATGCCGACAGCAAATCTTCTTCATTCAGGATATTAAGCTTCTTGGCAACTTCAATTAACCGATCTCCCTTGGTCAATTCCTTCCAATCATAACCTAACTTTTTGCTTTCCTTCTCAATAAGTTCCCGGCCTTTAGCAATGTTTTCTTCGCGCTTTTCCTTTTTAAACCATTGTCTAATTTTATTACGGGTTTCTGAAGAACCAACGATGTTTAGCCAATCACGACTAGGACCATTATTCTGCTTGCTTGTAATAATTTCTACAATATCGCCATTCACCAATTTATATTCAAGCGGAACAATTTTGCCATTAATCTTTGCACCGACACAACGATGCCCAACATCAGTATGAATCCGGTAAGCAAAATCGATTGGAATCGAACCGGCAGGAAGATCAAGCACATCGCCTTTAGGGGTAAAAACAAATACCTCATCTGCAAATACATCCAATTTCAAGGCATCCATAAACTCCCTAGGGTCCCGAAGCTCTTGCTGCCATTCTAACAATTGGCGAAGCCATGAAAGCTTTTGATCAAATTCTTTATTAGCGCCTTTGCCGCCCTCTTTATAACGCCAGTGTGCAGCAATACCATATTCGGATACTTGATGCATAGTCCAAGTTCTTATTTGAATCTCCAGCGGTTGCCCCTGCGTACCAATAACCGTGGTATGCAACGATTGATACATATTGGACTTAGGCATGGCAATATAATCCTTAAACCTGCCAGGTATAGGCTTCCATAACGTATGGACAATACCTAGCGCTCCATAACAATCTTTTACACTATCTACTAATATTCTTATGGCTGATAGATCATATATTTCACTTAAATCTTTATTGCCTTTTTGCATTTTTTTGTAGATGCTGTAAAAATGTTTAGGACGTCCTTCAATATCGGCTGTAATGCTCACAGCCCCTAAACGTTCTGTGAGAATTTGAATGGATTCGTTGATGAGCAATTCACGTTCTTTACGCTTTTGCTTTACTTTTTCGACCAATTCGTAATACTTCTGCGGTTCTAGATATCTCAATGCCAAATCTTCAAGTTCCCATTTGACATTAGAAATCCCTAATCGATGAGCCAATGGAGCAAAAATTTCTAATGTCTCTCGGGCAATTTTGCGCTGCTTTAATTCAGGCATATGTTTGAGGGTTCTCATATTATGTAGCCGGTCTGCTAATTTAATTAAAACAACTCGAATGTCTTTAGCCATAGCCAAAAACATCTTGCGATAGTTCTCTAATTGTTGTTCTTCTTTTGACTTATATTCGATCCGGCTTAATTTTGTAACCCCATCCACTAATAAAGCAATTTCTTTACTGAAATGCTTTTCAAGTTCGACTAATGAATAATTTGTATCTTCGACTACATCATGCAGCAGAGACGCACTAATGGTAACAGCGTCAATCTGCAAATCAGCCAAAATTTGGGCAACCCCTAATGGATGGATGATATATTCTTCACCGGAAACACGTAGTTGTCCCGTATGAGCATCGCGTGCAAACTCATACGCCTTCATCACAAGTTCTACCGGCGCATCTGACTGATATGATTGAATTTGTTTAATTATACTGTTTATACGCGCTGCTGTATCACTACCCAAGCTACCAACCCCAATTACATTTCATAACTAATATTTTATCAGTGAAACAATAGGATATTGTTCCAACGATTGTCTGCCTTCAAGATAAGATAACTCAATCAAGAATGCCAGTCCGACAATTTTCCCGCCTAATTGTTCAACCATTTCGATCACTGCTTTCGTTGTTCCACCAGTAGCGAGTAGATCATCTACAATTAACACATTTTGGCCGGGCTGAATAGCATCTTTATGAACCTCTAATGCATCTTTTCCGTACTCTAACGAATATTGATGATTTAATGTTTCTCCCGGAAGCTTCCCTGGTTTTCTCACAGGAACAAACCCTACCCCCAAAGCATAAGCAACTGGAGCCCCCACGACAAACCCTCGTGCTTCAGGACCAATTACCAAATCGATTGCTTGATCTTGAAAAGGCTGCGCAATAGCATCAATGGCTTCATGAAAAGCCTTTCCTTCTTTCAACAGTGTTGTTATGTCTTTAAAACGAATTCCTTTTTCAGGGAAGTCCATAATAACTCTAATCTTTTCTTTAAAATCCACGTATTTCCCTCCTCAAACATATTCCTCAGGATATAACGGTCTATTAATACAAGTTAGAATTTCTTCTGTGGTGACTCTCATAATTCGCTGTGCAAATAATGAGAATTCTGTTTTTTCCAGCATTCCTTCATAATAAGTTCCCGATTGTTCCAAATCAAGCTTATGACTAGGCGCCGGATAAAGATATATAATTCTATTCTTTCCAATTGATTCACGCCATAATAAATTTAACTCTTCTAAAATCCGGATAGCGACACTAACGCCACGGTCACTAACTATCTCTCGATATTTTTCGTTTACTTGATCGGCAATCTGTTGATTAGTCAGTTCCACTTTCTGGCAATTACTATATTCCCCTTTTAATACAAGATAAATACTGCCAATTGTTGCTCTCTCTGGAGATGATTCCTTTAGAATTAAATTATTAAGTTTTATATCTTCACTGCCAAAAAGCAGATGAATCGTAGCTGCCTGGCCGTCCCGGCCAGCCCGACCACATTGCTGGTTAAAGGTAGTTAAATTAAATGCCAAATGATATTTGATAACATGCCGGATATCGGAAAAATCAACACCCTCCCCAAAGGCACTAGTTGCCACTACAACCCTTAAAACCCCTTGCCTAAACCAACTCTCTACATTAACACGCCACTCATTATTTAAGCCGGCATGGTAAAAACCGATTTGCTGATCCAACTCTGGCATGTGCTCTCTCAAGTGCATCGCTAACTCAACAGCCTTTTTACGGCTATTTACAAAAATCAGTGTTTTCTCTTGTCGCTTAACGATATTAGCAATATAGTTGAATTTATCGGCTATATTACGATAATCAGCGATAGCAAGATTATTGCGTACAGTTTTATCGATAATAACTTTTTCTATCGCAAGTGCATGTTTTATCGTATTTACAGTGTCCGTATCAGCTGTGGCCGTTACTCCTAATACCAGCGGATTTTGAAGTTTTTTAACAATATGGTCAAGTCTACGATAGACCGACCTTTGTTTGGCACTATGACTAATATGATGACATTCATCAATGACCAAAAATCCGATACGGTCAGCTTGAACCATTAGTAATTCTAAGTTAGCTTCAGCAAATTCGGGTGTGGTGAGTAGGATATCAATATCGCCATTATATAAGGCAGTATAAAGTGCCGCTCGTTCTGCTGTGGATAAAGTTCCGTTTCCTTTAAAAATTTTTAATCCCAAATTGCTCATATTCCGAGAGAGATTAATAAACTGATCATTAACCAGGGCTCTAAGCGGATATATAATAATGGTTATTTTTTTTTGCCCCAATGCCAGCATAGCCGCATGTGTTTGAAAAACTGCTGATTTTCCACGCCCAGTACCCATTATGGCAAGCACATTATTTTGTGCAGCTAGCTGCTCCAGTACCAGTTTCTGACTATCATGATAATTTCGATCTCCTAAAAGTGCCTGACGAACCACCTCAGCATCAGCCATAATTTCTACAGGAGTCTCATTACATTGCATTTGACAGTCTCTATATATTAAGATATTTACCCCGAGCGGACAATCACCACCGCCGGTAATAGCAGTAATATTACAGTTGTAGACACGACCTTGATCAATTTCCCGTGCCAGTTCTTGAGCCAGCTCAGCACGCAAATATCCGACCATCTCACCTGTACTGGCCTCAAGTTTAATAGCATTAGAATCATAGTTATTCAGCGGTTCACGCCTAATTTGGAGTATCTGTCCCTCTGAAAGCTTTGCAATAATCTCCTGACGATTCTCAAACGTTACCCCAACTATTTTAGTAAAAAAACGCTCAGCCTGCAAAACATTTTTATATTTTGTTTCAGAACACTCAGTTGAATATAGTCGGTCTATATCTGATAACTCTTTTATAGTCGCACGAATATCATGTGTGCGAAGTTGAATATTGCATTGACCATTCCAGATATTATATTCAGGATGAAAAGCAAAATCAATCAGCGTATTCCGTTGAAATTGATCAGTTAGCCCGCCCATTTCCCAGGCAATACCATCTCCATAGTGGCTTTTTCGACGAACACGAAATTTGAGATGGCGGCCATTCTGCCCTATTGCCCGTAAATCTGATAAAACAACATCTTGACAAGCAAAAACCGGACTGGGATTTCCCATTCCAAATGGCGCTAAACAGGCAAGTTGCTCAAGCAAACCAGTATTAATTTCTTCCAAAGCAATACCTGCATCAATATTTAATACTGGAATATAATCATCCGCAGTCAGCATTTCTTGTGCAATACCGTCTAAACGTGTTTGCAAATCAAGAATGCGGTCAGCAGCAATACTTAAGCCAGCCGCTTGGCAGTGTCCGCCATACTGCAATAATAGATCCCCACACTGCTGCAGTGCATCATAAATATTAAACCCTTTGATACTGCGGCACGAACCCTTTCCAACACCATCTTTGATACTAATAACAATAGCTGGTCGATAATAACGGTCTACTAAACGTGAGGCGACAATGCCAATGACTCCAGGATGCCAATTATCACCAGCTAAAACCAATACCTTGGCAGCATTGACATCAATAAGCGCTAGCTGTTCTTCCGCTTTTGCCAAAATTTCTTTTTCTACCAATTGTCGCTGTGAGTTTTCATATTCTAAACATGCTGCGACTTCTACCGCTTTCTCATTGTCCTCGGCTGTCAATAACTCTACTGCCAGCGAAGCCTGCCCAAGACGTCCAGCCGCATTCAATCGCGGTGCCAAAACATAGCCTACTTTACCTGCATCAATACTATTGCCAGTAAGACCACAACCGTTTAATAAGGCTTGCAGTCCTAAATTCTCTGTTATTGCCAACTGCTTAAGCCCACATTTAACCAAGATACGATTTTCACCAACAAGCGGCACAATATCAGCAATTGTTCCCACTGCAACTATATCGAGATATTGATTTAAGTCACCCTTGTTTAGTTTTAGCCAAATAGCTTGACATACTTTAAAAGCAACCCCTACGCCAGATAGGTTTTTGTCAGGATACGCACAATCAACTTGTTTGGGATTAATTATAGCTAGAGCATCAGGCAAAGTTGACGGCGGTTCATGATGATCCGTAATGATGATATCCAGCCTATTTTTAACACATTCTATTTCCTTAACCGCACTAATGCCACAATCAACAGAAATCACAAGTTTAGCGCCATCTTGGATCAGACCCTCCAGCGCTTCAGTATTTAGACCATACCCTTCATTCTGGCGATCAGGTATGTAATAATCAATTTGTGCACCAAGCTGCCTAAGCACTCGCAGCATTAATACCGTAGATGTGATACCGTCAACATCATAATCCCCATAAATCACAATTTTTTCAGCATGATTGATTGCCTGAATAATTCGATTGACAGCTTGATCGATATGCTTTAATAAGAAAGGATCTTCTAAATCTTTAAGTTCTCCATATAAGAATTCTTGTACTTCATGTTCATTATCAATGCCGCGATTAACAAGAAGCTGCGAAATAATTTCCGAAACATTAAAAGTACTTGAAATTTTCTTAGTTAGTTCAGATTGAATTGGAAAAAAACGCCACAACTTATGTGTTTTGGCCATACTACCTCCATACATAGAAACACTGACTGCTCTGGGTATCAAGTATACATTGATATATAACAATGTATTCAAAATTATTACATAATCATTTGATATTCTCGAAAAGAATACAATAATCCTTTTATATTAACAAAATTAAAGAGATATTAGCGGCTTTAATTACTAACCAGGCTAATATCTCTTATTATTTATGAGCATCTTTTCTATATTCGTCCCAGGCTGCCTTAGCCATGATCTGTTTTTCCAGTTCTTCTAGCATATACGCACTTCCGCCCGCGTACTCTGCTAGCTGTGTAAGATAATTATGATGAGGCTTCAATCCGATGCAAGTAAAACCATAGCCTCTTCTTTTTATATCCTGGGCAGCTGCAAAAGCATCGGCAACAGGATCACGCGAATGTTCAGCCATAGTAGGAATGCCATCTGTGATAAGAATAATCAATGGATTATGTGTTCTGGTATTTTCTAAATATCCCAAGCAGGTTTTTAATCCCAAAGCGAGTGGAGTTGCCCCAGCGGGTTTTAGTGTCCGCAGGCAGCTTTCAACCTCCCGATAATCCCTCGTTAATGGCACTAGAATTTTTGCTGCATTTTCCTGAAAAGTCACTACTCCAATTCGATCCGGCGTTGTTAATAATAAATGTCTTACCAAAAATTTTGCAGCTCTAATTCTAGGACCAGCCATACTGGCGCTGGCATCGATAATCAAACAAATCTCTGCCTTTGTGACTTTTTCCCGGCGCAAATACCTCAGATCATCGCAGCCAATAGCAAATTCTTGTTGTTCTTCCACAACCATCCTGCGTGCTGCCGCAATAATAGTCTCAGTAACGGCTAACTCATTTTTTTCATATTCTTCATGATTATTACAGCTTGAATAGCCTGACTTCCATTCATAATTACGCTTCATCATCTTATTATTCCCAGCTTGCTTAACCAACGGCCTTATAATCCGAAACGACTTCCTCAAGTGCGCTTCAATCTCTAATAAATTGCTATTTAAATATCGTTGTAATTCGATACCATAAGGAGTAAGCTTTACTGAATGTTGATTTACTTCAACAATTCCCATCCCAACTAATCGTTCCATAGTTCGCTGGCCATTGCCGTTATCTTCTAATTCTTGCGTCAGCTTGTTTTTGCTTTGTGTATTAACTTTATTTAAAAACTCCTGAACATCTTTAATTGTATCAAAATCATCTGTTAACTCTAGAGAATCATTAACAAATTTATGCTGCTTCGCTTCTTGTGATAGGCCATGCTGAGTACCTTTTTCTTGCATAAATGAATCGGTCTGATCAGTATAGTCAGTCAGATCAGGGTTTGCCTGTTCCTGGCTAGTCATATTAATGATTTCCTCATTACGCCGCAACTCGATATTTTCTTGTAATATAACTCCTTCGACAGCCAGAACTACAAAAAACAGAAAAGCGATATGTTGGGGCTGAATCATGACCACAACATGTACATGGTTTTCATGCGCGCGCCGCAATGAAAGTTTTTTCCCATGCCGTAATGCTCCTGTTATCCGCCCGCCACCTGTTCCTGTCTGAATATCAATATAATCAGCATTAACACCTTGGCTGCCGCTTTCAGCAAACACGAGATTATTAACCGAAAACTGAAAATTATAGGCGTCAACTGCTTTCTTGATTGCCGCAGCAATAAGATGATGGTCAATGAGCGCTCTTTGGTGGAATATATCCAAATGGTAGACATTCCCCCGAGTACTGCGCTGATAAAAAGCTTGACCTGCATCCACATCCTGAAGAACATTGATGATCTGCGGTGTTGAAGGATTAAAAGTATGGACTTTCTGACTCACTACCGTACTTTGGCCAATACGTGCTCCTCTGTCTTGCTTGATGACTGAGGTTAGATTCCGAACAGGTAAAGCTAAATTAGCAATAAACTGTATATCATATTGATCCCAATTAAATACGGTCATGCTAGTTTTTTTCCTCACCAGATACAAATTTGTCCAGAGAATGGTTAATGAGTGGTATTGCACACTGCGGAGGCGCAACAATCGGAGAACTCAGAACATCTGATCCTTTTTCTCCTTTTGACTGCATACCCGTCTTGGCTGATTTACCTGATGTATTAGATACGGCCTTATTGCTGTCGTTAGATGTATTTTTCTGAGCTTGCTGACTTGTGCCGTTATTGACATTGTTTCCAGTTGGACTATTATTACCTGATGCTTTGCCAGCATTTTCTTGCTGATTAGTGTTTTGATTAGATTCAGGATTATTTTGACCTCTCGAATTTTGCTTTAACCTAAATCTCTGAAGCCAACTCACAATTATTTTCCTTAGCTCAGACCAAGCTGAGGGCTTTTTTTCAAGGCTTTCTATAGTGTTTTCTACCGTCGCATTAACTCCGGCTGATATATTGCCAGGAAGAGTACTAGAATTGGTAAAATTGTCAAGATACCGTAATATACTAGATATCGTAGTTTTATCGGCCCGATGCCCTAATACTAGCGGAACAACCTTAATTAGATCTCTGATTGACGTATTATTACGCCCATCCATTAATGCGGTCAAGCCAGCTGCTGTTTCCATCCCTTCCACAGCTCTAATACTTTCAATACCATAATCAACATAAATATTGGCAAGCGCTTTTTTTATTTCTTCATCAGCCAGCACTGAATGAATATTTCCAGGTATATTAATCTGATCATTGGCCGATCGTCCATGATGATTCCGATTTTCCAATATGGCCATAATATCCCGGTATGCACTAGGACGTCCCATATTGACTGATAAATCAAATCGATCAGATAATTGTTTGCGAACCTGAACCAACGGCCCAGGATCTTCATCAGGATTAGATGCCGCCCAAACGGTAACATTAACTGGCAGTTCGATCTTCGGCAGTCCAGTCTCCTCAATTTGGATGCGACCAGGCTTCGTTCCCATAACATCTAGTAATACATCAGCTAATTCAGGCGATGTATCAGCTAAGCGATTAATTTCATCAATGAAGATAATCCCCCGGTGAGCTTGCGGTATGGTACCAGGCAGCAAAGCTGCTGTAGGATGAATCCGATCGGTCAGCTTATTTAAATCAATGCTGCCAACCACCGTCCCAATCTTTGCTGAATGTGAAATCTCTAAAAAGGGACAAGGCACAACCTCAGTACCAATTTCAGCAATTTGCTCAGGCAATAAACTGCGATGCTCTGGACAATGAGGATTGGCAGGATGACAATTATAGATGCAGTGCTTAATTCTTACAATAGGTGGAAGTATATCTTTAACAGCCCGCATAATGGTCGTCTTACCAGTACCGCGCAAACCTTCAGCATGAATATGGAAGGGGTGCCCGTTCGCAAGTGCAATTATCGACATTTCTACAGTGCGAAATAATTCTTGGTTTCCGTCATGTCGAACTAGTTGGTAGTAAGATTTCAACGAAACCCCTCCTGATTATTCTAAAATCAATAATGAACCTATCTGTATTAGCCGTTAACGCTTGCTCCCTACCACCAACTTTAATTATGTCGGCTTACTCATATTTTACCCATTAGTAAAACTTAAATACCAGAAACACCCCTTGTACATTGCTTTAATCATCAACTAAGTTTTTATAGTTCTCTATAGCGATATGCAAGTAATTGCCTGCCAACTGCAGTCTCGCGATAATGATATTGAATGAACATAAATCCAATTTATAGAAATATGTACTTTATTACAATAAATACCATGATATTAGCACAAATAAATCTCATCAGCGCCACCATAGCTAATTTTTTCAAGACTTTAGAAACTGTTGTCCACCTCGGAAATAAATTTTTGCCCACCATAAGTTCCCACAAGATGGTACCAGTAAAAGGCCCTAATATGGCATCAGCAACAATTAGCCCTGCAATATTCCCAACAGTGGTATCTGTGCTAAAAGTCCGGGTAACGCCTTCGTGTTGAGTCAAATAGATCCTTAACATTCGCCCGCCAATCTCTGCAACAAAAGCAAGGCCGATTAGCATATAAGCCAGCCATAGCTGATAAGTGCTAAATCCTGTTAATAGCCAATAGGCAATAGCCGCAGCTAAGATAATTAAAGTTCCAGACAGCTTAGGAAAAGCAGTACAATAAAGCCCGATTAACATAATTATAATAATAATTATCTTTAGAATCACAATGTTGGCCCTCTTCTTACATTAATTTACTATCATTATGAGTGATTCAGGCCATATTTATGTAAGGCATACGCCGTATATAGGATAAACACAACAGTGATCATCCCACTAAACCCCATGATTTCAATGATTGTGCTAAACTCTAACATCGTACCCAAATATATCATGATCCCAGAAATCAATAGTGAGATTTTAGGAGATAATCCTGTTAGAATTTTCATTTGTCTTGCATTGACTGTCATCGCCGGTACCATTGCACTCATAAAGGTGCAGAACAAAATTAAATTAAACACAAAAAATCCTACTGCCCCAGCAACTTCATTTGCAAATTTGCTAATCGCCAGTGGACCGTGAATTCCTGCAGATAAAATCAAATGGACAATGCCCAATGTAAAGAGACCTTCCACAACTTTAGCTAATACCACCAATAAAATTGTTTTACAGCCCTTACGTGATAAATACGCTGCTGTTTCAACGATTAAGGCCGAGCGCATACCACCGGCATTATACCCAACCAAAGCTGAAACCAGAAGCCAATTAATCTCGCCAACATCAAACGACCTAGCAGGAAAGGTAAATCCATAGGATAAAAAGATCGCTAAAACAGTAGGTACCAGCAATAATGCAATATAGTTTGACAGCTTGAGCAACTCATGCGCATAGCCATTTGCCAATAGCGAGAATACCAAAATGCAGATCGGGATTGCCAGATTTAAAGGAATACCTAAAAAAACATTGGTAAGCCAGCCAGAATAAAATCCACCTGTTAATATGCTTGCCGGTATACAGATAGCTAAAATAACGAATGCTGATATTTTTTTACCACGGCTGCCAAATAATTTACGAACAACAATTACCAATTCATGACCGCTCTTCACACCGATCCATGCGGTAATCCCTGAAATTATTGAGCCAAATACAATATAAGCCAATATTGTTACAACATAAATATCTTGTCCCAAGATCACCGCCATATCTGGCACAACAGCAACATTATCACCCGCAATGTGAGCTAGAGCTAAACATATCGATGGTAAAAAAATCCACATGGATTTCACCTGCCCTTCTGTGCTACATGATATTAGCAAAATCGGACTTTGGTGAATGCAAAATAAAATAAGACTTGGCACAGTGCCAAGTCTTATTTTATTATTTCGTTGATTTTGTTTTCTCTGGAAGCCGTTTTCGTTCAGAGTATTCTCTAAGTACCAGCCAGATTTGGCTGGCATTAAAAATGGATGAATAGGCTCCAACTGTGAACCCAATCAGGAGAGCTAAAGAGAAATTCTTTGTTGTCTCTCCGCCAAAAAAGTAAAGCGATGCTGTAGCAAACAATACGGTTAGCACTGTATAAATAGAGCGAGTCATAGTCTGCCAGATGCTCTTATTAACTAGCTGCTCCAATCCTTCGCTTTTACGATATGTCTTTAGATTTTCCCGTATTCTATCGAAGATTACGATAGTATCGTTGATCGAATAGCCTACGATCGTAAGTAAGGCCGCAACAAACGATGCATCAATTTCTTTCTGTAATAATGAAAAAACACCAATAACAATTAGGACATCATGCAGCAATCCGATAATGCCTGCAATTGCAAATTTAAACTCAAACCGGTAGGTAATATACACAATCATTAAGAGCCAGGATAACGCTAAAGCCATGACAGCCTGCTTTGTCAGCTCCGAGCCAATGACCGCACCAACTTGCTCAATTCTTAACACTTCAAAGTCGCCAAGATTCTTTTTAAGATCAGCCAGCACCGCCAAGCGATCCTGCTCACTGAGAAGTGTTGTTCTTATAAACACATTAGGCGCCGCATCCGCCTGGCCTTCAGCAGCCAATTGTATTGTACTACCCTCAAAATGATGTTCCTTTAATGCTTCGCGTACTTCAGCAACCATAACCGGCCGCGAAAACTTCAAATCCAGCAATGTACCGCCCGTAAAGTCTATCCCCAAATTAAAACCTTGTACAGCAATTGAGATAAGCCCAGGGAGAATAATCAGTACTGAAAGTAAAAACCACCAATTACGTCTTCCAACAAAGTCGAATTTCATTGATTTCCCCCCTACGCCCCAAACAATTTGCCATTTTTAAACGCATTTGCATATATCAGCGTTCTCAATAACCATCTTGTCATGGTTATGGCAGTAAACATACTTAGTATAATGCCGATTCCGAGTGTGATAGCAAATCCTTTTATTGGCCCGGTACCTAAATAGAATAGAACAACCGCCGCAATTAAGGTAGTGACATTTGAGTCTAAAATCGTAGCAAAAGCTCGATTAAAGCCTGCGTCCATCGCAGCCCGCAGTGTTTTACCGGCTCTGAATTCTTCTTTAAATCGCTCAAATATCAAAACATTTGCATCAACAGCCATCCCCATCGATAAGATAATACCGGCAATTCCCGGTAAGGTAAGAGTGGCATTAAGCATTTTTAGTGTAACAAGCAGCATCAATACATAAAGAAGCAATGTAATGTTAGCCACAAAGCCTGATAAACGATAAAAAGCCAGCATAAATAATACAATTGCTGCTATTCCAATCCCAAAAGCAACAACGCTTTTCTGCTTTGAATCCTGACCAAGAGTTGGACCTACCGTTCGGGTCTCCAATACATCTACTTTGACAGGCAGTGAGCCTGAACGCAGCAGCAACGCCAATCGTTGAGCCTCTTCGATCGAACGGTTACCTGTGATAACAGCTTTTCCACTTGGAATTGCTTCTTCAACAACCGGACTGGTCAAAACTTGCTTGTCCAGTAATATAGCAATATGCTTGCCGATATTCTTTGCAGTTAGCTCAGCAAATTTTCTTGTACCCTCATCAGAAAATTCCAACGAAACTAAATTTCTGTTACTTTGGTCAATCTGTGCCTTAGCATCTTTTAAATCCTTACCAGTCATAACAGTCGTACCGCTTTCATCCTGGAACTCTAAGAGTGCTGTCTTACCAATAATTTCAATAGCTTTTTCTGGCTCTTTGATCCCCGGCAACTCAACAATAATTCTTCTTTCTCCCTGCCGTTGGATGATCGGTTCAGTAAGCCCTAGCTCATTGATACGACGCTCAATAATTTTTACAACTCTTTGTACGGCATCTTCATCGACTTTGGCTTCAGGTGTATCCACAGCCTCAAGTACAATGTGTGTTCCCCCTTGTAAATCCAGACCCTGTTTTATCGATCCAGCCAGGGGTGATATATAGTAACCAAACACAGCTACTATTGCCAAGACTATGACCAAAAACTTAGTAAAATTCCCCCACCTCAACGATTTTTCCCCCATTCCTGTTTACTGCCAATTGTCATCGTGTTTAATTATAGCTGGAATGTTATGACAATGTCAACGCAACGCTATTAGAGTAATTGATTCTCATTAATGATTAAACCAAAGCGGCATTCGAGAAATTGAGCGGCACGGCGACACATAATCATACGTTCCAGAAAAATTTCAAAGTATTCCATAACCGGACATATTTTTGTATCAATAGTTACTTCTAAGTTAATGGTATGCAGGTCTTTGTTAACAGTTAATAAGCTGCTTTCAGCAGCATAATTGACTCTGTCATGGATCTCAAATTTTGCAAAATCCGTACTGGTAACTCTAGTGCGATAAACATCTGATTTATCCGCTAAAATCAGTGCAGCTGCAACATGATTGATTGCATTGCCACGTTCCTCTTCATGATTGCCGATTGCCGATACAACAAGTGCAATTTCTTCCGGCGGCATTCCTAATCTTGATAGAATATGGTATGCCATAACTGCCCCAGTACCGCCATGATTATAGCGATTGACCATATTGGCAATATCATGCATATAGCCTGCTATGGCCGCCAATTCGCAGTCGCGCTCAGGATAGCCCAAGTCAGCTAACACCTTGAGGGCACGTGCAGAAACAATACTGGCATGGCGTTGTCCGTGTTCTGTAAAGCCTAATCGACTAAGATATTCAGTACTGCGTATTAGGTATACGGTTACTTCATGATCTTTTTTCAAATCCTCTACTGTAATTTTTGCCAACTTGAATATCCCTCCTAATATAGTCTACAACAGTCTGGGCAACAGCTTCTTGAGAAAGCGAGTCTGTTTGAATAAATAAATCAGCATGTTGTTTTGCATCAAGCAGCCGCTCTCGCTGGGCAACTAAACGCTCCTCACCCCATGATACCGCACGCCGCTTTTGTATTGCCGGCAATGTAGCATCAAGCATGACAAGTAAATCCGGTTGCTTTTTCTGCCAAAGCCGCTTTATTCCTGAATGTTCTTGTGCAACATTATAAGCATCTACACCTAGCTCTTGCAATCTTTTAACCAGCGTAGTTTTTCCGGAAGCACACACACCAACAACAGCCACCAACATGACCCCACCTCTAACACGGAAAAGAAACACTCATCCGCCTTATTTTATGAGTATGATTTGCTTCACATATTCCCATTACCACCACCGTCATATCGTCACCAGGACGATATTCATCGATTTCCAAGGCATATTCCAAAATGCTATCAGCAATAAAGGCTACATCTTCTGCACTATTGTCTTCAATAATAGCTAATATTTTATCAAAATTAATCGATTTGCCTTTTTTTCGCCCTGCCGCTTGGATTCCATCAGAGTAGGATATTAAAATCATACCCACTTCCAAGGGTATTTGATACATGAGTGGTTTCATTCTTTTATGAACACCAATGGAACTAATTGACTCATCATAAATATTGGTACAATATTCATCTTTTACTATGACCGGACAATTAGAATTTCGGCTTATTACAATTGTACTTGTATCAAGGTCAGCACTGATTAAAGTAAGCGTTGACGAAACCTTACCATCTTTAACTGCATAGAGATAATCATGTACTGCCCGGGCAACAGCACCATCACGAGCGCCATCAGCAATAAGCGCTACAGCCTTATTTACTACCAAACTGCTTGTATTCTTTGCGGCTTTTCCACTGCCTTGGCCATCGGCCAAAATAACAGTAATTCCACCTTGCGGGCGTTCAGCGACCTCAGCACTATCCCCGCAATAAGAAACAGCATATTTATTTGTTTTCGCGATGCCAATCTTAATTTCCACGTTATACTCCCTATTATGAAACAGGCAAAATGCTGCCGAAGCTACATTTTGCCTGTTTTGCAATTTATTATGCCATCTTTTGTTGCTAGATAATCTACCAAATAATCATGATCCTCACAGGGCACGGCAGCAATAATTTGACACTGCAAAGCAAGTCCAACCAGCAATGCATGATCTTTTGTTTGCTCTAAAAACCGATCATAAAATCCTGCTCCCATACCAAGCCGTTGGCCTTTGACATTAAATGCAACACCGGGAACAAGGATTAAATCAATCATATCAGGCTGAGCAATTTTTATTTTCCCCTTATCAGGGGCTAATATACCATACTTGCCAGGCACTAAATCAGCAAGTTTTTCAATAAAAGCTGCTTCCATAGTCCCCTTTTTTTCACCAACAACCGGAATACAAAGTTTCTTTTTCACGCTCAATGCATGCTGAAGGATTAATGTAGTCTGCGGTTCATCCGCCATTGCCGCATACGCCATGATCATATTGGCTTGACAATATACAGACCAATTCAATAACGCTTTTGCAATACCGGCGCTTTCGGCTGCAATGACATCACAATCTAAATTACGCCGGCGCATCAATATTTCTTTACGCAGTATTCTTTTCTCATCTAATACTGGATTCATGATTGCCTCAGTAAATTACTTTTTCGGATTGTTTTTTGGATCACTTTCATTGGTAGTTACGGCTGACCGGGATATATTAATTTCAACTTTATCAGCAACTTTAATTGTTACAATTTTATCATTAATTGCTGTTATTTGACCATGAATGCCTCCGGCTGTTATGATACGATCGCCTTTTTTCAGGCTGCTAAGCATATTAGCACGTCGCTGCTGTTCTTTCTTTTGTGGACGATATAATAAAAAATAGAATACAACTCCCATAAATATGATTGGCCCATAAGAAGCCAGCATCTGAATGATCTCTGGTGATAAATTCACTATAAAATCCCTCCAAAACTATTAATATCCAATAGATTCCACATCAAGCTTCAATAATCCTTTTAGCGCAGCTGATAATGAGCTAAGAATTCTTGCCTAAATGCTACAAATCGGTCTTCGATAATAGCTTGACGCATACGCTTCATAAAATCTAATAGAAAATGCAGATTATGCATAGTGGTGAGACGCAAACCAAAAATTTCTTCTGTTTTAAGTAAATGCCGCACATAAGCTCTGGAGAAATTCCGGCATGTATAACAACCACACTCAGGATCGATTGGCCGGAAATCACGCGCATATTCCGCATTTTTGACAACAAGTCGTCCTCGGCTGGTCATAACCGTACCATTTCGCGCCACTCTGGTTGGAAATACACAATCAAACATGTCAATACCGTACATGACTCCCTCAACTAAGCAGTCCGGTGTACCTACGCCCATCAAATAACGCGGTTTATTAATAGGCAGTTGCGGTACAGTGTGCTCAAGCATCTCATACATCAGCGGTTTTGGTTCCCCTACACTTAACCCGCCAACGGCATATCCAGGAAAGTCCAAAGATACCAAATCTCTCACACTCATAGACCGCAAATCCTTGTACATTCCACCTTGGACAATACCAAATAAAGCTTGATCTTTGCGTGTATGTGCCTTTTTACAGCGTTCCGCCCAGCGAGTTGTTCTTTCTGTTGATTGTCGGGCATAATCATGCTCAGCAGGGTGTGGAACACATTCATCAAAAGCCATAATAATGTCAGCTCCTAAAGCCATTTGGACTTCAATAGCTTTTTCTGGTGACAGGAAATGCTTAGATCCATCAAGATGTGATCGGAAAGTAACGCCATCTTCAGTAATTTTCCGCAATGGTCCTAAACTAAAAACCTGAAATCCGCCACTATCGGTTAGAATTCCGCGATCCCATTGCATAAAATTATGTAATCCACCCGCTTCTGCAACAAGATCATGTCCTGGCCGCAAATATAAATGATACGTATTACTAAGAATGATTCCAGCTCCCATGGCTTTTAACTCATCGGGAGACATTGCCTTCACCGTAGCCTGAGTGCCAACAGGCATAAAAATTGGGGTATCGAACACCCCATGCGGTGTATATAATCGTCCAGCCCGCGCCCCTGTTTTTGAGCAGCGTTTTACTAATTCAAATGTAATTGCCAAATCTATTCCTCCTTACAGAACAACTCATTAAATTAATAGCATTGCATCACCAAAACTGAAAAAGCGATATCGCTGCTTGATGGCTTCCTGATAAGCAGCCATCACAGCATCACGCCCAGCAAATGCACTAATCAGCATCAGCAAGGTAGATTTTGGCAGATGAAAATTTGTAATTACCCCATCAATAATTTTAAAATCATAGCCGGGATAGATAAAAATATCTGTCCAGCCGCTTTTTGCTTCAATTCTCCCGCTAGCATCGGCTGCACTCTCTAAAGTCCGAATTGAAGTTGTTCCTACAGCAATAATCCGATTGCCTTGCGCTTTTGCAGAATTAATTAACTCAGCAGTCTCTGGCGGCACCGAATAATACTCTTTATGCATAACATGGGTTTGTATGTTTTCCACATTTACCGGTCTAAAAGTGCCAAGCCCAACATGGAGAGTAACAAAAGCAAGCTTTATTTCCTTGTCTTTAATAGCCTGCATTAATTGATCTGTAAAATGCAAACCTGCAGTAGGCGCAGCTGCTGAACCACTCTCGCGTGCATAGACCGTCTGGTAGCGCTCCTTATTATCCAGCTTTTCTTTGATATAAGGAGGTAATGGAGTTTCTCCCAATTGATCCAACAACTCTTCAAATATCCCACAATAGCTGAAGCGCACAACCCTGCCGCCAAAATCAGTATCTGCAATCACTTCGCAGGATAACTCACTGCTAAAACTGATCACAGAACCAATTCGTGCTCTTTTTCCAGGCTTGACTAGAACTTCCCAATCATCGCCGTTCTTACGGTTTAGTAAGAAAACTTCAATTCTTGCTCCGGTTTCTGCTTTTATCCCGATCAGCCTTGCTGGCAATACTTTTGTATCATTAAAAACCAAGGTATCCCCTGGTCGTAAAAACTTTAAAACATCAAAAAAGTGTTGATGCTGAAACTCACCTGTGACTTTATCTAATACAAGTAATTTTGAATGATCCCTCGGCTCATGCGGACATTGAGCAATTAGTTCTTCTGGTAAAAAATAATCAAAATCCGATAATAACATTGTAAGCTCCTCAAACTAGTACACTTTTTTTACAATTGTAGACTGATAATAGTGTTTCAATATCTCTTTAAAATATGTGGAGTCAGTTTGCGAGGCACTCTCAGCCATAGCTTTGGCTCCCCACTGAGATAATCCCAATCCATGCCCCCCACCCGATCCGGTGATTATAATCATTTCACCTGACCGTCCGGAAAGTCGATGCACACCTTGTTTATCAAGAAGCAACCCTTTTTCTTGACGAGGTGGTAAATTAATCTCTATCTTTTTCATTTCCCGGTCGCCGGCACTATCGGTAATTTTAACATCAACACTTTTATCAATTGGAAGAATAACCTGAATATCAAAAAGAGTGCTTTTTAGACCCAGTATGCTCCGAAAATCATTGCCTGTAATACTAGAACTTCCAGTTGATCCTAAAATCGTTAATTTCTTTACCCTTCCTGAAATTCCTCGATCTGGATCGTTCATGGTAGGGGTCCGGAGTGCGGGTAATTCAATGGCCTTAATCTCACCAATATTGTAGCCTGAGCGATTTAATGCTGCTGCAAGTTCTGCTGGTGTCACCTGTTTCTCCCATTTAAAACCAGGCGACTTTTGATCATAATCAACAACGCCGCGCAGATACGGAACTGCAGTTAACCAGACATTTTCACTATTTTCAGTAAAACCGCCGCCACCACTGTGATAAGAAGCTTGAATAGGCTTTCCGTCATAGAGGATAACTTGTCCATATGTAGCATCAACAGCTTTCGTTGCCTGTGTTGTTTCGCTGCTTTTACCGCCATATACCTGACAGCTTACTGTTGCACAAACGTCGTAGCCATCATCCTCATGTTTATGAAGATTATATAAGGCAAACGTTCTAGCTGCAACCGCCTGTGCCTTTATGGCTTCTAGCGGCCACTCACTTGGCATTTCATCCGGCACAATACCATACAAATATTGTTCTAATGGTAACGTATTCACCACTGTTAATCCTGGTTTATTATTGGTACGCTGAATCGTCATAGTCCCGCGATAGCGTTTTCTATTCACCTCAATATAATGATCTCCATCCGTTAAAGCTGGCTCTATCCGAATAGCGGGACCTGCTGATATACTTTTTCCATTAATGAAGATTTGGCCATCTTTAGATGTAATACTTACCTTTTCTTTGCCGACAAACTTTCCGAGAATTTCTTTTGTTCGCGCATTAACTAGCGAAAAATCCGTATCGGCCGATATCAGCACATTGGACTGATTAGACCAGATACCAACTCTTATAACCGGTTGCTCTGACAGCATATAGCTAGTTTGCTGAGTGGCCTCACTCCGGAGAGGCAAAAAAACAAGCAAAGCAACAAATAGGATAAGTGAAATAGTTAGCCGATTTAGCAAGTTCATTCTCCTTTCTACCTTAGCGTCTTGTAAACAAATTCAGAATAATAGTAAGAACAATACTTAAAATAATCGAACTGACAATGGGAAAATTAAAACCAAAATTCTCTTTTTCAATGCGAATATCCCCAGGTAATCGACCAAAGTTCATATACTTTCCACCGAAATGCAAGATCAAACCAATTACCGCAATAATCAATCCTATATAAATTAGGCTTTTTCCGATTGAGTCAAATCCGCCTGAAAGCATTATAAACCCTCCTTAGGTGGCTTATAATAACGATCCTTCTCGCTGAAAATACAGCCGCAATAGGGCTGCCGATAAAGTTCTAACTCTTTACTAATTGCAACGCCTTCCGTCCATCCGATTCTAAAATCGATATAACAAAAAGGAATTCCCTCTTCTTCTGCTACTTTCTCGCCTATTTCACGAATTAATTCGTGTTTCTGATGAGGACTGACAAGTAAACTAGTGCTAAAACAATCAAATTGATTGGCTTTGGCAAAGCGCGCTACTTCTCTTAGACGCATTTCGTAACATACGCTGCAACGCCCATTACTCGCATTGAATGCCGATCTTAAAAATTCATCTAACAGGTATCGTGAATCAACAATCATCTTTAAATCCATCTTACTTGCAAATTCTTTAGCAGTTTCTAAACGACGTGAAAATTCTTTGTACGGATGTATGTTGGGATTATAAAAATAGCCAACAACATCATACCCGGATTCACGTAGATGTTTCAGTGGAAACGCGGCGCATGGGCCACAGCATATGTGTAATAGCATATGCATGTCAATATCACCTATCCTTAGTACAGTTTTCCCTGTTCGCCTTGTCCGTCTGCTTTAAGTGGTATTCCTAGGTGGTGATAAGCCGCACTTGTTGCAACCCGGCCACGTGCCGTTCGATTAATAAACCCCATTTGTAATAAAAATGGTTCATAAACATCTTCAATCGTATCAGTCTCTTCACTAATAGCTGCAGCAAGAGTTTCAACACCAACAGGGCCACCATTAAACTTATTAATAATCGCCAATAACATATTGCGGTCAGTTTTATCCAACCCGCATTTATCCACTTCCAACATAGTTAAAGCTTTATCGGCCACAAGATCGGTAATAACACCATCACCTTCAATTTGAGCATAATCGCGAACTCGTTTTAACAATCGATTAGCAATACGCGGAGTACCCCGTGAGCGCTTGGCAATCTCATAAGCCCCGCGGTCTTCAATAACGATATTCAGTATCTCTGCTGCTCGTTTTACGATGCACACCAAGTGCTCTGGCTTATAATATTCCAGTCTGCAGATGACGCCAAAACGATCGCGTAATGGTGCAGCCAGTGCCCCGGCTTTGGTAGTTGCACCAATTAGGGTAAATGGAGCCAAATCCAAGCGAATAGAGCGAGCACTGGGACCTTTGCCAATAATAATATCCAAAGCAAAATCTTCCATGGCGGAATATAGTATCTCTTCTATATTACGAGAAAGTCTGTGAATTTCATCAATAAATAACACATCTTTCTCACCAAGATTCGTTAATAATGCGGCTAAATCTCCTGCACGCTCGATTGCCGGACCAGAAGTTACTCGAAAATTCACACCAAGTTCATTCGCTACAATGCCTGCAAGAGTAGTTTTACCTAAACCAGGCGGGCCATACAAAAGCACATGATCCAATGCCTCTCCCCTTGATAATGCAGCTTGAACGAAAATAGACAAATTGTTCTTAACTGTATCCTGACCAATATATTCAACTAGCCGTCGTGGTCGTAAACTATATTGCCAATGATCAACATCCTGCTCCTGACCGGCTATAATTCTGTCTTCCATTACTACCTCCCGCCAAATTCCCTTAAGACCAATTTAACTAAGTCTTGCACTGATTTTGCATCACGCTGCTTATTAATAATTGGCATAAATTCCGACTGAGAATATCCTAGTGCTGCCAAGGCCTCGATAGCCTGACTGAACACACTATTATTATCAGTTACCTGAATAGATTCTGGTTCATTTTGATAGGAATCTGTGGATATTTTACCAATTTTATCATGTAACTCTACGATGATTCTTTCTGCCGTTTTCTTGCCAATTCCAGGAATTCGGGTCAATATAACTAAATTTTTATTACTGACTGCCAGCCGAAATGCATCTGGCGCAATGGCTGAAAGAATTCCCAGAGCAACTTTAGGACCAATTCCACTGACTGAGGTAAGCTGCAGAAACAACTCATACTCATCCTGAGTATAAAAACCATACAATAACAAGGCATCTTCACGAACATTCAAATATGTAAATAAAGAAACTTCTTCGCCAGTTGTTAATTTTTGACGAGTTGTGGCCGCAATAAATACGCGATACCCCACTCCCTGCACATCAACAAAACAATAATCAGCAAATATATGGCTCACTATTCCTCGAACATATCCTATCATCTTCCACTTCCCCAAACCGCCTTATTGTTGCAATGAGTTGTGCATATTGCAATTGCTAAAGCATCGGCTACATCATCTGGATGAGGTTTAGCCGGCAAATTTAATAACCGCTGCGTCATATAAATAACTTGCGCCTTTTCTGCTTTCCCATACCCTACAACAGATTGTTTAACCTGTAATGGAGTAAATTCCGTTAGTTCTATCCCATTTTGTGCTGCTGCCAATAAGATTACGCCCCTCGCTTGACCAACAGACATTGCAGTACTCACATTTTTATTGAAAAACAACTGTTCCACACCCATGATATCAGGTTTATACTTTTTTATTAGTAAATCTATATCTCTATGGATAATGACTAATCTTTCCGAAGTACTTAAGCGTGGACTAGTTTGAATAGCACCATAGTCAATGGCTCGCAAAGAGCTGCCCCGATGTTCGACTAGACCATAACCACAAATTGCTGTACCTGGATCTATTCCTAATGCTAGCATAATGATTTCCCCTCCACTGTCATAATTTCGACAACACGCCACTTTATTCCTTTTACGCATTACTTCAGTTTAATAGAAAAACTGGGATATCGAGAAAGCTCTTCTCAATATCCCAGTTCGCACTATCGTGTCTGCATGCCCTCAAGTGTTCTTAATAATTCTTCCCGAGACTGAACCACTAAGCCTCTTTTTAATTCTTCAACATCTTGCGGCATAATATGAGCTAACGATATTTTAGTAACCTCTTTTAATATCGCCTTATCGCCTGGTTTACCATAATATACAGCTACATAACCATCCTTAACACCGATAAACATATTGTTAGCATGCTCCCTGCAATAGCTGTCAACTTTTAATGTCATTTCAACATCTAAATTATCAAATTTGTCAATTGTCCACCCGGAATAAATGTTTTGCACCTGCTGATAGTTTAAGCCAATGATGTTTTCTGCAGGTTTTGTTTTTATAACTTCCTCGTCATTGCACTTAAGATAGATAATCTTTTGGGTGATATCAGTATTTGCCGATATCTTTATTTTGCTGTCTTGCTTAGCTACTTGAGTTTCCTGCGGCAAAATTGGATATTTATCTAGGTTAGATGGATTATATATAAAGTAATATGTCAGCAGGCATATTACTGCAAAGATACTTCCAGCCAATATTGCCTGCTTTTTGCCGAGTTTCTTAAATGACAACATAATAACACTCCTTATATTAATATTGTTGCCAACATTATTACCAAAAAATACAAAAAATATACATCAAAGTGACAGCATTGCTATTTACCTCTTAAACAGTGAAATGATGTAAAAAAACAGGCCTTCAATAGGCCTGTCCTTTTACATCATTTCATCTGGAATATCAAAATTCGCATAAACTTCTTGAACATCATCATGATCTTCCAATACTTCCATAAGCTTAAGCATCTTTACGGCATCAGCGCCACTTAACTCTACAGTGGTTTCCGGAACCATTGTAATTTGTGCTATGGAAGTCTGAATATTATTTTTCTCAAGTACTTCTTGGACTTGATCGAACTCTTCAGGAGTAGTGATGATCTCATAAGAGTCATCCTCAGCCTTGAAATCTTCAGCCCCTGCTTCTAGTGCTAAAATCATAAGATCTTCTTCATTGGCACCTGTTTCTTTCTCGATAACAAAAAGCCCTTTACGCTTAAACATCCAAGCTACGCAACCAGATTCACCTAAATTTCCACCATGTTTTGAAAACAAGTGACGAATATCAGCTGCTGTACGATTACGATTATCGGTCATAATTTCAACAAGAACCGCGACTCCGCCTGGCCCATACCCTTCATAAGTAAACTCTTCATAAGTACTGCCATCCAAAGAGCCTAAACCTTTTTGAATAGCTCGTTGAATATTATCTTTAGGAACATTATTGGCTTTAGCCTTGGCTAACGCTAATTTCAGTTTCATATTTCCAGTAGGGTCACTACCACCCAAACGAACTGCAACAGTAATCTCACGTCCGATTTTAGTTGTAACCTTACCACGAATTGCATCCATTTTACCTTTTTTATGTTTGATATTAGCCCATTTAGAATGCCCTGACATATTCATTCTCCCCTTTTAATCTAAATCAGCCACTATTTTACCATAACACACTCAACTTGGTAAAGCTTTGCCATTCTAAAAGCTTGATTTGATCTAATATAAGCCAAACAAATTACCCCAATTGAGCTTGTCCCGCGAATTTACTCAATAACGATTCGAATATAGTTTTTCTTGCCCTTACGAAGCAAAAGGCTCTTATCGGCAAATAAGTCAGCAGTTAAATTCATTTCCTGATCAGTCACTTTATCATTGCCAATATATAGACCGCCTTGCGTAATCAGCCGTCGCCCCTCACCTTTTGACGCGATTATTCCTGTAGACGCAAGAACATCCAGCAATTTGCTGCCAACAACGTCTTGTGTGATAGAAACTTTAGGCGCATTATCTAATGCACCAGCACCGCCAAACAAAGCTTCAGCAGCTTGTTTCGCCTTCTCCGCTTCTTCAACACCATGGATGAGTTTGGTTACTTCAAAAGCCAGTGCCGTCTTCGCAATATTGATTTCTTTATCACGCAGAGCACCAAGACGACGCACTTCATCCATCGGTAAGAAAGTTAACAATGCCAGACATTTCGCAACATCCGCATCATCAATATTTCTCCAATACTGATAAAATTCGTATGGTGATGTTTTCTCTGGATCAAGCCATAATGCACCTTTTTCTGTTTTACCCATCTTTCTTCCATCACTTGTTGTCAACAACGTGAAGGTAAGCCCAAAAGCAGGTTTACTTTCTTTTCTTCGAATAAGATCAACACCTGCTAAAATATTAGACCACTGGTCATCACCGCCTAGTTGCATAACACAACCTGTTTGTTTAAATAGTTCAAGAAAATCATAAGCTTGCATTAACATATAATTAAACTCTAAGAAGGAAAGACCTCGCTCTAATCGCTGTTTAAAGCACTCTGCAGTTAACATGCGATTAACTGAAAAATGAACTCCTATTTCACGCAATACTTGCACATAGTTGAGATCCAACAGCCAATCCGCATTATTAAGCATCATTGCCCTGTTATCAGTAAAATCAATAAATTTTTGCATTTGTGCTTTAAATGCTTCACCATTTTGACGAATGATCTCAGGAGTCATCATTTTTCTCATATCGCTCTTGCCAGTTGGATCACCTATCATGGCTGTACCGCCACCGATTAGGCAAATTGGCCGATGACCGGCTCGCTGCATATGTGCCATGACCATCATTCCTAAAAAATGACCAACATGCAAGCTGTCTGCAGTAGGATCAAACCCAATATAAAAAGTAATTTTCTCTGCTGCTAGCAATTCCTCAATTTCTTTTTCGTGTGTGAGTTGCGCAATATACCCACGTTCTTTTAGTGTTTCTAATACCGACACTACTACGCCCCCTTATGTTGTATGCATCTACTAAAATATAAAAGCTCGTCCCTGTCAACAGGGACGAGCAATGCCCGCGGTACCACCCAAATTGCTATTTATAGCCACTTTGTAGAGTAATATAACATTCGTTACATTTCCCAGCTGGTAACGGTAGCTAACCGGCTCACTTAATGTAACACTCAGCTTGCTGCTCATGAGTTGTAATTCATCAGGCACACTTACTAGGTTCCACCAAACCCTAGTTCTCTATAAAAGCACACCAGACTACTCGTCTCAATCTTTGCATTTGGTTTATCTTATTATTTGTAATATAACAAAAATCCAATAAACTTGTCAATGTTTCTATTTTGTGTGCCAATGCCCGCCTTTATTCAGTGTATCGACAACACTTTTATTCTCAGAAGCAGTTTTGTATTCGGCAGCAGAAGCATAGTTTTCAACCAGCTTTCCCGTTACTTTCGGATTAGTCAGTACACCAGGCCCACCTACGCAGCCACCAGAACAGGCCATACCTTCGAAAAAATTAGCGTCTATTTTGCTTGCTTTCATCTGTAATAATGCTATTTTACAATTATTTAGTCCTTCAGCACGATGAGATTTAATCACTGTATCAGAACTAACCTTTTCAGCATGCTTAATAACAGCTTGAACAACGCCGCCTGCTCGGGCAAAATCATTAGCAGTCAGAGATGCAGTAGTTTTATGATCAGCTTCCGCAACTGCCGTAATATTAATCCCTGCACCAACCATAATGCAAGCAAGTTCTTCGAATGTAATGGCAAAATCTATGACCCCAGCATAATGAGCTGCTTCAGCCTTTTTGGCGATACACGGACCAATGAAAACCGTTACAGATTCTGAATCATTTTTCTTGATCACTTTTCCTGTAGCGATCATTGGAGAAACTGTACTCGAAACAGTATGATTTAAATCAGGTAAATGCTTTTCGACCATACCGACAAACGCCGGACAACAGGAGGTTGTCATAAAGGGACGTTGATCCGGAACAGATTGCAAAAACTCTGAGGTTTCCTCAATCGTAACGATATCAGCTCCATAGGAAGCCTCATAAACATCCTGAAAACCAACTTGTTTTAGAGCGCTTATGACCTGACTTGGTTGAACTTTACCACCAAATTGACCAATAAAAGCTGGTGCCATCACTGCGTACACCCGTTTTCCTGATTTTAAGGATTGAATCAGTTGCACAATTTCTGAACGATCAAGAATGGCGCCAAAAGGACAGGCAGTCTTACACCCGCCACATTGAACACACTTATCATAATCAATTAATGCCCGTCGGTCACTGCCTGCAGTAATTGCTTTGAGATCACAAGCACCTTCGCAAGGTCGATTTACTTCAATAATTGCACCATAAGGACATGACTTTTTACAAAGTCCACATTCAATACATTTAGTCTTATCGATATAAGCTCTATTTTGTACAACCATAATGGCTTTCTTAGGACAGCTATTAATACAGTGATGCGCCAAACAGTTACGGCAAGCATTAGTAACAAGAAATTTGTCAATCGGACATTGATCGCAAGCGATTGGCATAACTTGCACAATTGGCATATCCGCAACGCTTCCGTTCAATGCGTTCTGAGCAGCAATTTCCAGAGAAACATTGGCTGGCTGACTAAGCGCTAATTTAATACGTTCTTGTAAAACAGCCCGTTCTTTATGAATACAACAGCGATATCGCGGGCCATCCTCTGTCACAACAGTATTTAGAATATCACTAATATTATCTATAAGCTCGTCAGCAAAGGTTAATCTGGCTATTTCAGTTAAGACTTTGCGACGCAATTTAACAACTTCAGTTACTTGGGACATTGACTGTCTCCTTTCATAAATCGAAAAATCAAGCTAACCATCTATTTTTTCGTTAATGATATCCAAGAGCTGCTTTGGGGTGATATTTGACATTAAAACTCCGTCTATTTTTATATTTGGGCCTGAACCACACGCTTTTAAACAAGTTGCGCCTCTAAGGTCAATCTTAGCTTTTTTTTCTGCAGACAATGATTCAATTGCCTCAAGCAAATCTTGTGCGCCTAGTAAATAACAGGCTGAGCCCATACATATTTCAATATCTATAAGTGCCATAACTTCCCCTCCTAAATTAGAACCACTCTATTTTGACTTGTTTACCTTGAGACTCTAGTACTGATTTCAAATTAGATAAAACCTGTGATTTAATATTGATTTTAAATGGATAATTCGGGTTTTGATGTGCTGGATTGACAGCCTTACCAGCCATTATATCAATCATGTCAGCTTCTAGCAACATTCTAGCTAGTAAGGTGGCACCATCCCGCATGTTCGTGCTATAAAGACGATTTATATCATTGAGTCTTTCTAATACAGCATTTAGAGTCAAAATTCCCTCAGTAACCAAATCTATATCTTCAATAAATCCAATAGGTGGTACTTGCTGATCATAAAATACCAAGTCAACGTTCAACGGCTTACCTGTCATTCGACTAACTATATTTGCAGTCGTTCCTCCTGCAACCACCTTTTTCCCTTGTTGAGCGAGAAACCGCTGAGTTACCCGTTCATCAATAGACGAGTCTGCAGGTGGTCCTGTAAACAGCGTCAAATATCTCGCTTGATGTACCCTAACAGCGACTGCAGTGGAATCATCTCCTGGATGTCCAAGATAATAGCCTTCACAACAGTTAATCAGCTGATTGGTAATATCGGCCGGTTTACAGCCGCCTTTGCAGACTGATTTTAATTCATCAGCTACTCCATTCCAACCCCAGCCGAGCTTAAGCAATCCACCAATCCCTGCATGAATAACGCCGTCACTGACAGCAGTTATTACATCACCCTCATGAAGAGATAACCGCCCAACTTTGATTCTTTTACCGCCAATAATCTTTTCTTGCGTTGCAACTTTTGTTACTTGTCCATCTCGAATTAAGAATGTAGGCGGACAATCAAACTCTACCACTGTGGCCTGTCCGGTCGAAGTAATCTTGATAATTTGCAAAGTAGAATAAGCAATCTTTCTTTGTCTGCAAACTGGTAACGTTTCTGCGATTGTATTAACAACCTCTTCTAATGGAATCCCGCGTTTTAGCATAGATGAGGCAATCTTAGTTGTTAGTGTTGCTAAAATATTAGCCTTTACACCACTGCCAAGACCATCTGAGATAACAATAATCGTTGCTTGTGGTGTTCTAGTAATTACAACGTTATCACCGCAAAGTTCTTCACCGTCTTTTGATAACTGAGCTACTCCGACATCAGCATGGAGTTGTTGCATTACTTATCCTCCTTACCTTTGAGCACCCACATAAGCTCAAGCAATGCTGATTTCGTTTCGGCTGTTGTTTCACCCAGCAGTCCAGCAATTTCCTGAGCCACTTGCATCTGCTTATTGATAATTTCTGATGCCTTGGCAACAGTTTCTTCTTTCATTTTCTGCCACTCCTGAGTTCGCTTCTCATCATCAGTAACATTGGATATAACACCAATAACTAGTCCGTGCTCAGGTACTGGTACAATCATCTGCTCTGTAATAATCCCATATTCGGGATACTCAATTCTTTTACTAATCACCTTATACCCATAATTTGCAGCCGCAACAAAGTCTGAGCAATCAATGAACTCAGCAAGACTATTGCCTTTGTCCATATCATTTTTTAAGCTAAACATTTGTTTGACCGCAGGATTAAGCTCTTGAATAATCATTTTTTCATTCACCGCAATAATGCCATTAAGCGAGTTCTCAACAATAATACTGGCAAACGATTCAGCCTTAGAGCGCATATATGGCATACACATTTCGGTTTCAGCTAACCCACTATAAACGGCTACTGCTTTTTCACGGCAAGTATTATAACCGCAGGCGCCACAGTTTTTTTCATCTGCACGCGTAAACTTACCGATCTGATGCAAGATCTCCTTAATCGCCTCTTCACTTGGTTCAATCACCTCAACTGGGTCGGGTGAATGGATACAGGAAAAATCTAAGCCTTCTGGTAGTTGCCACAAAACCTTCTTATCAACAGAATTTGCATACTCAATTGCCTTAAGGCGACGCACAGGCATTGGTTGGGTGCTGCCACCTGCAGGGCCGCCAATACACCCACCTTTACATGAAAAAGCTTCAATAAAGCGAGGTGAAATTTCACCTCTGGACAGACTTTCAAAAACTTCTTTACACTCTTCAATTCCATCAACGGCAATAATTTCCGTATCAAGAATATCAAAATTCATAAATGATTTTAAAATACCGCCAGCTAATGGAAAGAATCTCGCATTACCAAGTGGCTCAGGCTCATATGATTCTGCAATAACAGGACTATTCTCATATTTATGTCTATTTAACCAATGACGCAATTGCACAAATGTCATGACAGCATCAACTGAATGGTGCTCATTATGCTCAGCAAATTTAGCCATACAAGGTCCTGCAAATACGACAAAAGCGTCATCCCCAAATTTTTGTTTAAGAATCTGACCATGAGCCATCATCGGCGAAACAATGGGTGCAAGGTTTCCTACTAAATCCGGATAATATTTTTTCACTATGTTTACGATAACCGGACAATTAGAAGATATCACTGTTTTATCCGTATTCTTAACTAATTTTCTATATAATAATGAAACGGCTTCTGCACCTACAGCCGTTTCTTCTACTGCACTAAATCCTAGTGCCTTTATCGCTGATACAAGTTGATTAGGAGTATATTCTGGAAAAAGGCCTAAAAAAGAAGATCCCAGACTTAATATTGCCTTACGCCCATTACCTAGGGCTTCTTGAATGGTAGGAACATGACTGATAAGACGCTTAGCATGTTGCGGACACTCTGTCACACATTGTCCGCAAAGAATGCATTTATCGTCCAGTACTCTGGCTCTCCCTTGGTTGATGCCTATTGCTTTGACTGGACAAACCCGTAAACATCGGTGACAATCTTTACAATTAACTTTACGAGTAGTAATTATTTGCATGTTGCTAACTCCAATACTTTCTGTTGAAATATATAATCGACATTATCAGTAGCCACATTGGTGATAATTTCATCATTAATCTTAATGACAACCCCTTCTGTGCATTGCCCCTGACAAAAACCACCTTCAAGATCAATAGTTCCTGGAATTTCATACTTATCAAGTAAAGCTTTAAAAGCATTTAATACACCATATGCTCCACGTAAATGACAAGCACTGCCAAAACAGATTGAAATTTTCAACATAAGTTGAACCTCCTTTGAACAAGTGATAATTTTCACTATGATCTAATTTTACTCTATGTTAAATAGAGTATCAATACTAATATAACTTGCAAAGCCTTTTCGAAATTAAATAAAGTAAAAAACCTACTTCGGCCTTAAATTAACTTTCCTAATTCCATTAAAACACAAAAGCCATTCACCGACAGTGAATGGCATCATTTAAATTTGGCTCCTCGAGTAGGACTCGAACCTACGACCGATCGGTTAACAGCCGATTGCTCTACCAGCTGAGCTATCGAGGAATAAAATCAGCAGCTTTCTATCCTCCCAGGCCGTTTCCAGCCAAGTACTTTCGACGTATAAGGGCTTAACTACTGTGTTCGGTATGGGAACAGGTGGAACCCCTCAGCTATCGCCACTGAATATGAATCAGGTGAATATCCTTTACAGGTACATTCCCTGAAAACTTCACAGAAGATAATTTGCATTTTAGTTTTGTGGACGTCTTTTGAAACTTCCTAGCTCCGCTTTCGCTTCACACGGAAGTATACGTCTCACACCAATCAGACTTCGTCCTAAGACTCACCTTCTTGGGTTCGCTTGTATAAGTCAAGCCCTCGACCTATTAGTACCAGTCAGCTGAATCCATTACTGGACTTACACACCTGGCCTATCAACCTTGTCGTCTACAAGGGGTCTTACTAGATTACTCTATGAGAGACCTCATCTTAAGGCTGGTTTCACGCTTAGATGCTTTCAGCGTTTATC